>JADFAK010000095.1 GCA_015665315.1 Flavobacteriales bacterium
ATCAACTTTGCCCTCGAGCTTGTCGATTGCTTCTTTGACAATATATAGTCCTATTCCATTCCCCACTCCCGCTTCGGCCGACCTAAAGAACATCTCGAATATTTTAGACAAATTTTCACGAGGAATGCCTTTCCCATTGTCTTCGATTTCGATAATCGCGTGTGTTTGATTCGTTTGAATCTTCAAGTCGAATTTTTGTTCTGACTTGTCTTCATCGCGGTATTTGATTGCGTTGCTCACCAAGTTATTCAAGATCATCTTGACACGCAGTTCATCAGAAAAAAATTCGCCTTCTTGTTGGATATCACTATTGAAGCCAACATTCTCGGCGCCTTCAAAATGGCGATAATTCTCGAATACCTCGCTGACCAACAGATCAACATTGATTGATGAGATGATCTCTCCTTTCTTGAGGTTCTGATAATAGTTGATGATATTCTGAACAAAACTATCTAGCTTGTTCACACTCTTTTCAATCATCTGGAAATAACCGATACTCGGTTCTTCCAGGTTTTCGGCCCTAGCCAATTTAATCACACCTAGAATTGACACAAGTGGTGCTCTTAAATCGTGGGAAGCACTGTAAACGAATTTCTCCAATTCGTTGTACGCCTTTTCCAAAGCAGCTTGCTTCACATACAGTTGCTGCCGCGTTTCATATACCTCGTAGGCATTGTCAATAGATATCTTCAAGTCCTGTTCATTCCAAGGCTTGGCTATGTATCTAAAAATTTGTCCTTTGTTAACCGCATCTATTACAGCCTCGATATCGGCATACCCAGTAAGGAGCATTCGTATAGGCGCAGGAAAATCTGGGATAATCAGCTCAAAAAACTCAACACCGCTAATATTGGGCATCTTTTGATCTGAGATAACGATTTGAATATCGTTCTCCGAAAGTATCTGAACGGCCTCTTGGGCAGTCGTAGTAGTAAAAATCTGGTAATCTCTTCGAAATGCAGCCTTGAATGAAGTGAGATTATTCTCTTCATCGTCTAAATATAGGATTCTGATCTTCTCTTTAGTCATATCAAAGCGGAGAGCTACTTTTTACAAGTTAGTAGGCAAAGTTAGAATAAATTCACTACCAATTCCCGAAGTGGAATTCACCTTAATGGAACCCTTGTGATCATTCACAATCCCCAGAGCAATTGAAAGACCAAGACCTGTTCCTTCGCCAACCTTTTTAGTTGTAAAGAAAGGGTCAAAAATCTTGGACTGGTCTTCTGGCTTGATTCCATTGCCATTGTCCTTTATTGAAACAACTACATTGTCATCCACCAAGGCGGTAGAAACACTTACTAGCCGATCTTCAACAGCTTTATCGGTATAGGTTGTCGCCTGAACGGCATTGTTTAAAATATTCATGAACACTTGGTTCAATTTACCCGGAAAACAGTGAATTTCCTTAATATTCTCATCATACGAAGTCTCAATTACGCACTTATTCTTGAAGTTTGATCGCAAGATCACCAATGTCGATTCAAGGCACTCGTTAATATCTGCCATCTTCAAAGCGTCTTCATCCAATCGAGAGAACACTCTTAGTCCTTTGACGATCTCAGCAGTTCGCTCCGCCCCATCTGCAATACCATTTAGTAATTGATCAATCTCCGTTCGCACATAGTCCAATTCAATCTCCTCCTTCAAAGAATTCACTTCGGCGAGTTTGGCGCCAAAATTTGATTCGTCCATTTCGCCGTAGAGGTCAATGACCTCGAACACATCTTGCACATCTCTTTTGAGCGGACTGATATTGGAAGACACAAAATTGATCGGATTATTGAGCTCATGGGCAATACCTGCTGTCATTTGACCCAAGGATGCCATTTTCTCCGCATCCACCAGTTGGGCTTGTGTTTGTTGTAGATCGTCGATAGCAATTCCCAAGTCATTGTTTGATTGCTGCAAAGCAGATGTTCGTTCCTCTACTCTTCTTTCAAGAATGACATTTTGCTCTCTCACCATGCGTTCATTCTCTTGCAAGGCTTCTAGTGCTTGGGCTTGAGATTCTTCTTTTTCTTTTTTGTAAATATTAATCTTATCAGCCAACGCAATTGAAAGTAAAACCAACTCCAGCGCAGATCCTATTTCCATGGAATGTTTGGTAAATTGATTATATGGCACAATGCCGTTATCTTTCAATATGAAGAGAATCACACCGATGAGAAAAAATGACCACGCGATTAAAAAGAAATTTGCCTCCCTAAGGTTCTGACGGGCCAGTATTATCGAGATCGTTAACATATATATTGAAACGAGCATGGCACACACTTGCATCAAGTGATATCCAATAATGTGATCGAACCATATTCCCGTTATGGCACTGAGAATATAGATTCCGACAAAGCCGTATATCAATTTTGTCATCTGGGGCAACGCTTTCCTGACCTGAAGAAACTCTCTTTGAAAAGCCATACCTGTTATACCAGCTAAAGCTGGATAAATGAAAAACTCGATTGATGACAGCCATGGTTGATTGGGATACAAATATTGGGAAAGCACACCGTGATTGATAAGTTGAGCGAACCCCACGGCCAAAATAAATAAAACATAACTCAAATAGCTTTTGTCCCTAACGGCAACGTAAATTGAAAGATTATATAAAGCCATCAATAGAATAATGCCTGCGTAAATGCCAACCCAGAAATTCAATCGTGATGAATGCTCCATCAAAACAGTTTTCTTCCCAATAAAAACCGGTAGCTGAATCTGCTCCTTACCTCTAATTTGTAAATAGAACTCTTGAACATTCTGATTTTGCACAGATAGTACAAAAGAAGGAAAAGGACTTTTAATATCTCGCTCATTAAAACATTGTTTATCCGAAAATTGCTGGCTGCAAACTTTAGATTCTTCCCTCCAATACAGCCTAACAAAATCTAATGACGGATTCTCAATCTGAAATAACAAACCATTTTCACCTGTGTTGTTCAAAACCGAGAACCTGACCCAAAACGTTGAGCCAGAAACACCCAAATTTGGAACGGTTTCTGTGATAAGCTCAAATTCTGCACTTTCAACAGAAACTAAATCTAGTAATCCTGATACATCCTCATATAGATACATCTCCAATTCTTGAACCAGAGAATCTCCAATTTCATTATTTTGCACGTTCCCATAACATCGCACTGAAACCAGAACGACCAATGAAAACAAGTTGAGTATGGACAGTATTTTTTTCACTTAACAGACAAATCAAGATTATATGCAACACTCATTTTGAAGGTCTCACCGAAAAATTTCTTCGCATGCAGAGGCTCCTTTCTGAGCTTAACAATCTCACGTTTCGATTGTTGATTAGTCGTGGCTAATGTCAACGCATCCATTTTTACAGGGTGCGAGACATACTGATTGGTTGGATAAGGAAAACTGCCATTTTCGCCTAAATCCAGTACGATTCTATATCCAACATCTTCAAACATTGGCAATGTGTAATCCGCACAGATTCCCCATAATGACCTGACTCCTATCTGAGAACATATTGCCACAGAGGCACGAGTAAGAAGCCAGCTTACTTTCATCTTGGCAACTTTTTTGGAATTCCAAAGTCCACACATCTCGCCCGTCCCAAATTGCACATGATCACCATGGATTCTATCATTTATTTCTGGTGCCAGATGTCCTATGGCTGCTTGAATTGGTAGATTATAATGCTCACTATAACGTTGTATTCGAATCCCCCCGATTAGTTCTCCAGAATCCATGTCTCTTGCCAAGACAAGAAAAGTCCCCGGATCTTTGTCCCATCTCCGATTATTTGAAGTTATGCTCGTCACTCCATATTCTTCTAATAACCGCCTATGGCCAGTTGCATACTCTTGGCACAAAAGTGGGTTATCTATAGCTCTTATCGCCTTAACCTTCAATTGGAAAGATCGAACATCGAACTTTTCTGGATTGGTAAACACCTTACTAACTACCAAAATTTAATGATTTAGTTTCTAATTTTTCCTCCTTAGCAAAAACCGAATTCAACGGTCTTCTAAAGGACTTTTTTGGTGGCTTCGCCCTGCTCATCTTTAATATGAATAGTGGCTTTCGGTCAGTAATTCCAAAACTAGCAACCACCAAATTGTAGTATTCTTTAAGAACGGTTCGTTGCTGAGCAGTGAAGCTCCCTTTTTCCTTTCGCGACCTGTAATAAAGGAAGAGCGGAGCACTAACTGGATGAATTGAAATATCTTCTAGAGTAGCCTCCAACCAAAATCGTTGCATATCTTTTCCTGCAGAAATGTAATTCTCTAAATCGTCGATTGGAGCCGAGATAAGAGCAAGGGCTGAAGTTGCTCGAAATGTTCTTTTAGTTAAATCTTCTAATTTTTTCCCATAACCCTCGCCTAAATCTCTTAATTCAGCAATCATTCTGGGATCGCGTGCAACCTCCAGTCCTGCACGTTCTGCCGCCGTCAGATCGACGGTTTCAAGGTCAATTCCGTCTCCTAAATCTTGGGCTTCCGCTGGAGTCCATCTCATTTCACGAACGAAATCTGCATGTCCTTGCTCGTGTAATGTCCTTATCCTTTCACATGAAGCAGACTTTTCACCAATCGCCAGAATTAATTTAACATCTGATATGATATGTAAATTTTCAGATCTAAAATTGTTCAATAAATTGTCTTCAAGTACAATCCTATCACCTAGATTCCGATTGGTAGTTCTAATCTCGATGGCGCTCGAAAGTGGGTCAGTCCTCAATATTGAGCTCGCTTTAGTAAATGTAACAACTGCCACAACATTATGCCCACGCACATCCCCTAACCACCTTACTTTGGTCGAATAGCCCAATGTCTCTGCTTTCAATTTAACATTCTCAATTGCCGCGCCGAACGAAAGAAAACTTCCTCGTTTCTCAAAGTCAAGCAAACTCGCACTTCTTGTTTCGTCATGCAATAAATACAAGTTGGTCCCTTTATAATACCAAAACCATGGCTGGCAATTCCCCCCTGAAGGAGCCATGGTCCCCGCCTCCACGATGCTCTTAAGGCTATCATCATCAATTTCTACCGCACTATCTAGTTCTGGAATACGCAGTTTATTAATAATTGGAGCTATTCGCTTCGGATCCAGCGATCGGCCTTGTATCTTGATTTTACCAAATTCCTGAACTACGTTATCAACTGGACAAATTTCATCTTGCCAATCAACGAAATATCGGCCGGACTTAATTGTACCGTCGATGAGAATTTGTTTTGCAACACCAACTGTCACCCCAGAACCAGCAAAAACATCTGATGCCAATTGGGGCCATGTAGACAAGCTTTGACCCACTTCAATCATAGATGCCTTTAGCCTAGCACTCATATCATTTGGCTGCAGAATCGGCAGGATATACGGTATTTTTTCTTCATTAGATTCTAGATTCTCAACAAGACTGAGGTCCAAATGATCTAAGAAGCCATGAAAAATGGCTCTTTCTGGTTCCTTGTCATACCGTTCCACGTCTAAAACTCCTGCATCACTTGTGCTCATTAGGAGAGGAATGCCCATTGATTGAGCCCTCAGGCGTAGTTTAATTTTAATGTCCAGGCTATCACATTCATCGATAAGCAGATCGACCATCCCGTTTTCCTGTAATATTCTATCCAAATTTTCCTCTTTGGCTCCTTCTGTCCATAGGGATATTTTTAGAAACGGATCCAATTCAGCAATTTTTCTAGCCGTTTTTATGGCTTTACTGAGCCCCAAGTCTTTTATCCCAGCATCAATTCTATTTAGATTAGTTAGTTCAATCTCATCATAATCGACTAGCCGCAGTTCGCCACAAACTCTTTCCATTGCAAGTAGAAAAGCAATGCTACTACCCACCGACAACCCAATAACCCCCACCTTCTTAGTCGCGAGAATTTCCCGCTCTTTTGGGGTGATTTTGTACATATTTCGATTGGTACGAGACTCCACAAACTCCTCTTCATCGAGGATGTGAACGACATTGTGGTTCCACGGGTAGTATACCCAAACTCCATATTCTTCTATTGGCGTAGCACCAAGATGTTCTGTAACTTTCTGATGGAGTGCTGTTTCAGCAAGTTTTATGGATGGATTCCGCAATTTAACCAACTCTTGGAGCTGGCCTTTTATCTCATCGAAGACCTCTATTTTGGGATCCTCTTCGAATAATTTCGTGAATTTCTTGCGATCGGATTCTGCGCTCAATCGAAAGAATAGCGGAGTAATTACGTCATTTTTGACATAGGTCTTGCTCCTGATAATGCTAGTTAGGTTCGTCATCTTCAGTTGCTGTAATGTTGCAACCACCAAGTTGAGAACTTGTTAATAACTCACGATTGAAGTTTTCCTAAGTTTTAAACAGTCCTACGTTCACTTTGGGAAATGAATACTTTCGCCAAATCGTATTATCCATGGCATTCTTGCTTCATGTTTAGGCGAACAAACTACCTAGCTGTAACCAATTCCATTTTTCTCCGTAAACCTGAGCCATGCGCTCCTGTTGAGCCAATTAAATATGCTTTGTATGACAAGTCAGACCAAACCCCGTGTACTTTACCTTGATGATGATCAGGCGAATCTCAATTCCTTCAAGGCCAACTTTAGGGACATTTTTGAGGTTCATACCTGTGAACAGCCCATCAAAGCTTACAATATGATCGACGAGCTTAGTATCCAGGTTGTCGTGGCCGACCTCAACATGCCTTCTATGAATGGTGTAGAGTTTTTCGAATCCATCGCTGCCGACTACCCCTATGTTCAACGAATCTTGCTAACAGGCTATTCGGAGCTCGTTCCGGTTGTGGAGGCCATCAACAAAGGGAAGGTCTTTCGTATAAGTACCAAACCGTTCAAATTGCCCGAAATCAAAGAGATGGTTTTGGAAGCATTTGAAAACTTCAAGACCATGCTGGAGAAAGACGAACTGATCAATAAACTGACACGTCAGAACCAACAATTCGAGTTCATTCTACGGCAGCGACTATTGTCATAAATTCCTTCAGTCGAACACGAACGGATCACTATCTTTGCAGCTAGTAATCTACACCTGACTTTGGAAATCGACATTAATCCTTCTAAACTTCTTCTTGCCTCCGGGCTAAAATTTTGGATATGGGAACCTAGTTCCTTTCAAACGGTGTTCATGAGCCCTGGCTTCAAACGCTCTTTGGAAGAAATGGGCATCTCTATTTCAACTTTTTCCATTAGCCCAAAAGCTCATCTGTCCTCCATTTCATTCGACGACTTGACACGGCTGAAATCCGATTCAGAAATTGAATTACGATTTTCAGAAGATGTTCAACAGCTTTTCAAACTCGAAGTAACTTTCTTTAAGGAAGGAGGCAAAGACCTCGCCTGTGGCACGCTGAGGAATATTACTGTCCAACGAAAAACCGAACTTTCATTCGCTCAATTGTTTGAGCGCTACGAATCTATCCTACAGGCCAGTCTGAACGGATACCTTCTACTGAATCTCGACGGCTACGTCGTCAACTACAACCAAGCATTTGCCAAAATCGTGGAGTTTTCCGAATTGGGGATACACAATATGCACCTCTCCGAGTTGTTGAACTTCTCATCTATCTCCATTGAGGATTACTTGGACTCCATAAAGAAACTTGAATCCGCATCGGACGATGCACACATCCATTTGCACAATGGGACAGACAAGCATGTCGAATTTTCAGCTCATCTCATTCACTTGCACGATAAAGATCTGATCGCGACTTTCGTCCGTGACACTTCAGATATGCATCGCACGCGTAAAAGACTACTCGACGCGATGCGGAAAAGTGAAGAACTGAGCGACTTAAAATCGTCTCTTCTGAACAATGTAACCCACGAATTTAAGTCACCTCTTCACCGTATTATTGGCTTATGTGAGGTGTTAGAGAAGGATATTGCTGAAAAGTCAAGTCAGCACTTTTTGCACGAAATAAAATCTTCAGGCGAGCGCTTACTAAATAGCCTAACTGCCATGATGGAAGTTTCAAAAATGGACAGCCTTGACCAAAGACAGGAACTTTCTCCCATCTCCGTTCAACAGGTCATTGAAGAAATGATTGAAATGCACATTGCACGTGCACGAGCTAAGGGTCTCATCCTTTCGTTCCATTGCGATGCAGACTTGCCCATAATTGCCGGGGATGCTTTTCTTCTAAAACAAAGCCTTAAAATTATCCTTGGAAACGCAATAAAATTCACTCAAAAAGGACAAATAGTGATGAGCGCCACTATGGATGACCAACAAATTCACATACTGATTTCCGATACGGGCATAGGTATTGACGATGATTTCTTAGCTCATCTTTTCTCTCCCTTTACTCAAGAGTCTAGTGGCCATGATCGACTTCATGAAGGATTGGGCTTAGGCCTCTCACTCGTGAAGCGCTACGTCGAAATAATGAATGGGAAAATTGAGATAAAAAGTAGAAAGGGCGAGGGTACTACAGCCAAGTTAAGCTTGCCAATTTCTAGTTCAAATTGACGTTGGACTCCCCTTCTTTCATGACTCTATAATGTGCAGCTAAAAGTCCCAAAACCCGACTGAATTGATCCATGGCTTGCTGGGTAGGATCACTGATTTCTTGGCCTTTTAGCTTCAACACAAGTAAGCCATATAAGCCCGTAATCAAAGATTCGACATCGCCTACATCTGACCTATCCATATGGCGTTGAAACTCCTCCATACTCGGCGTTACGGCAACAAATGTTTCCTGGTATTTCTTATTTTTAATTGAGTTGAGCAAATTCACGTGCAATTGTTGCAACTCGGCCAATGTATCGACCACTTCCTTAACGTGACCTTTGACTTCACAATCTTGATCTTTCATCGATTGACACAAGTCTTGAAACCAAACTACTTCGTCGGCCCTTCGCTTTGGCGCCATTGACTCTCCAATGAATCCTCCGTAAATCGAAGCTTCGAATTTTGCTGCCCGGGCCATGTCTTCCATTTGCCACATAAAGAGCACGTACTCAACTATATTCGTCTGCCTTTTCTGTTCAGCTATTGTCATTCGCCCTCCATTTCAGCTTTCTTCGAAGCATATTCAGCGTTCAAAATACTTACGATCTGATCGGTAATATCCAAAGATTCACTCGAATATAGAATGCTCGCCAATTGAACATTCTTGTTCATCACGACATCGATATTGTTCTCCTTCGCATAGCGCTCAACACACTCAGTGACGTCTAGAAATACCTCGGTGTTGAAATCAATTTGGAGTTTTTCAATCTCGTATTGCATACTCTGCAACCTTTGCTCTCGCCCCGCCATGTCTTGCATTGCCTTTTCCTGATCAGCCTCTGTCGCTCCCGGCTGTGAAAGATAATCCTGCCATTTCGCCATTTCCGTTTGATAAGACTCCATTTCTCGGTTGTACCTTCTCGCTGCAGCTTGCGACTTGTCTTCTAACAAGGGTGTTTCATCAAGTACAAACTGGTATTGTGTAAGTATAGAATCCTCAAGCACAAAAGCCACTGTAGGCACTCCAGCCCGACCTGGTTCTCTATCTGAATCCAAAAGATCAACGCTTTCACGCGCATTCATGGTTCCAAGGTCTTTAGGCCCTTTGTTTTGCTGGGTGAACAAATAAATTACACAAGCCGCTAAAACGACGCTAATTCCCAATGATATCTTGCTCAACATAATGCTTAATTTGTCTTCGAATTTTCATTTAATCCCCTGCGCATCTCCAAGAACAGACCCATAGTATGATCAAGAAAAGCCGGTGATAAAATCTTTTCAATCTCATCCACCGAGCTCACATCATCTTCTTGCCATTTATAAACTTGCTTATATCGCTCAAGTTCAATTTCCAAAATGTACTTTGCATTCCAATGAAAGATGCTCAGTCGAAAATGTGGGTGTGGTATTTGTTTTACTAGTCGCACGTAGAAGAGGCAAAGATAGTTGTTGTTATCAATTTTATTGAGCCATGAAGGCAAATGAATTTTCAAATCGTTTTGTTCGCGACCTATCGTGGATTCTCTGCAGTCCACCACTAATGAAAAGTGTTGTTTTTAACGATGATTCATCAGAAATGTCGTTTTGGAATCCTCCGCCTTTGAGCGCATTAATTCCTTGGCTGGAATGGCACGATACACATCCTAGACATCTCGAAGAGTATATGGCACTCGATCATTCCACTCCAACGGGGAAAATCTTTGAGTTATACCTCCAGTTCTTTTTTACCGAACACCCAGCGTATGAGCTCCTTGACTCTAACATTCAGCTTAGCGAAGAAGGCAAGACCATAGGGGAGCTGGATCTCATTATCCGTGATCATGTTTCTGAAGAGACTTTACATATTGAAGCAGCCTGCAAGTTTTACCTCTCAAGTAATTATAGTAAAAGCTGGAATTCATGGATCGGTCCGAATAGTTCGGATTCCCTCGATAAGAAAATCGACAAACTCTCTCAGCAATTGAATAATATCCATTCGGATACGGCTGCAAAACATTTGCGAAGCTCATCTATTCAAATAAATCGCTCAGTTGCTTTCATGAAAGGCTACTTCTTCCATCACCTCAAACATGTGCATCAACCGAGAAACCCTAAAAATAGTTCGCCTAACTATTGCACTGGTGTGTGGATCTACCATTCTGAAATCCCTTCGTTTGACCCGCATCAACAGGTGTGGCATATCTTATCTCGAGATCGTTGGTTTGCCCCTATGCTAACCGAAAATCACGGCTCTTCCTTGAAGGATCTTAAGCAATTCATCGAAGACTCTCTTCAAAAACAAAACCGCCCTGTGTTATTGGCACGGATGTTAGACGGTCATTCCGAAGACCTGAGAATGTTTATTGTGGCAGACAGCTGGCCCTATTGATCCAGCCACTCTTTGAATTCCTTGGTTCGTTCTCTAGCGACGATGATTTCAAGATCTTCTAACCCACTCAATGTGATCTTCAATCTACTAGTACTCCATTGGTAAATTTCCTTGTTCGCATCAATAGACACGATGCACGATCTATTCACACGGAAAAATCGAGTGGGGTCTATTAAGCCTGACACCGTCTCCAACGTGTAATCAATATCGTAGCTCCGTTTAGACTCAGTGAATATGTATGTGCCTTTTTGGAGACTGTAGAACGCCATTACTTCGGCTGCGGGTACAACAACGATCTTCGACCCTGATTTCACCATGAACCTCTTCTTAAAACTCCCCGTTTGCCCCATTTGAGCAGAAAGCTCTTCCCATAAACTTGTGTGACTAGGGACAACCATTCTCTTTGCCTTAGCCAGAGCCACTGACAAATCCTCTGGGGAGTAGGGCTTCAAGAGGTAGTCAACTCCATTTGCCTTAAATGCATCTATGGCATACTGATCAAAAGCGGTGGTAAAAATAATGGGCACTTCTATTTTAAGCTCTTCGAAGATTTCAAAACTCAATCCATCACCCAGTTGGATATCTGATATGATAACATCCGGCATCGAGGCTTCGCGCAAATAATTCATAGACTCTTCAACCGACTCCAATCGGGCCTCAATAATTATTTCTGTCGACACTTGTTTTAGGGCACGGACTAGAAAGTTCGCCGCACGCTCCTCATCCTCTATTATTACAAGTCTCATCTACTCTTTGTTAAAACTGGGATTCTCACTATAAATTCCTCGTCCTGGATTATCTCAACTGGGATATCGGTGAAATAGGCATAACGTGATTGAATATTTTCAAGGCCAATACCTTTTGACTCTTCAGCCGAAGATTTCAACCGGATTCTATTACGAATTTCGAGCATCTCGCCTGAACGGGAAACGTTCACAATCAAGGGCTTATTTTTGCCGATTTCATTGTGTTTGACCGCATTTTCGATCAACAGTTGAAAAGACATAGGGACAACATACTCATCCTTCTTCGCCTCCAAATTAAAATTCACTTCCAACGAATTACCAAATCGAATCTCCATGAGGAACACAAAAGTCTTGGCAAAATCGAGCTCTTCCTGCAAAGGCACTAGCTCCACGTTTCTGCTGTCGAGCACATAACGATATACGTTGCTCAACTTGGCGATAAATTGGACCGCCAAATCGGGATTTTCGTACACCAGTTCACTCAGCACATTGAAGCTATTGAATAGGAAATGTGGATTGATTTGACTCCGCAAAGACTCATATTTGTAGGTCATCATTTCCGCCTTCAATCGTTCTGCCTCAGTCTCTTTGTTCTTCCAATTTTTGAAGAAGCCCACTGCGGTCAAAATTCCAGCAATAAGTAGTGAAATCTTAACTGCGAGTACTATAGTCTGAATGGCCCAATTGGAAAGATCATCTATTCCCCCGTTGATCATTATTTCGAAAGCTCCGCATACCACCAAAATTGCCAAAGAAGAATAGGTAGACAAGACTACAATTCCTAAAATCAACCTCAACAATGGCTTCTCTATCCAGCTCACTTTCTTATCCAAGAAATTGGTCAAGTAGCCATTTCCAAACCACTGCGTCAGCCAGATCGTCGCCGACCAAAGTGTGGCGAATACAAACACTCTTGCTGAGCTAAAAACCCTGCCATCAGTAAAGTAATAGGCAGCCAATACACTAGCTATCAAAGCCAGTATCATATGTCCCCACCAGGAACCGAGCAGTTTTGAAAGGAAATTAGACATTTCTATTTTCCTTGTCGATGATCTCCTGTATTCTCTTCTTCTCCCAGTCTTTACCTAAAAACCTTCCTTTACCAAATACACCAAGCCAGTGAAAGAATACACCTATGCCCCATCCCAAAGTGGGCCAAAAGAACCAAATATGATCCATGCCCTGAATGAGGTTCATAATGAAAAAGAAAATGTTCACACAAACGAAAACAAACAAATGGCTATAAAATCCGCGTTCCTCGCGGGCTTGTTTTCGAGCTTCTGCATATTGTCGATTATCAGTCATGACTTTCAGTATTACAAGATGTACTTAAATTTTGAAGTTCTCTCTTCCCCCACGTCGGGTGTATTTTGGATACAACAGGATACTCATCAAACTTGTCATGGGCTATCTTCGCTTGTTGACAAAGCTCGGTTATGTCTTTTCCAAAAAACTGGGCCTTCCCCATCTCGTTCTGTATCTGCATATACTGAGCTCGCGGGTTATTGGGATCTAACTTCAACGCCTTCCCCACGGCTTGTCCGCTTAACATTCCAAACTTCATTCCCCGAGTCCCTGGGTCAACTACCAATCGACCACTATAATAAAATGCGTGCATCGTGTGCGCTTCCGACTCATCTGGGGCCAATTCCAGCATCTTAGTGATCGATTTCTCGGCTTCATCGAGATAAGTATCTTTTGTTTCTCCATCCACCTTATCGATAAAACTCATGATAATAAAACAATGTGCTCGATAGTATGAAGGGAGCCATTCGCCTTGGGCAACATTGGCAATCCTTTCAAATTGATTGGCAGCTTCCCTGAAATCTGGGGCCGATTGGCATTTCTCAAATTTCACTAGAGCCTGTCCCATAGCTTTTTCATATTCTGGGCCTCCGGCAAATGATGTTATGCCGACGAATAAAATTCCTACTAAAAGAAGTGTTCTTTTCATGACGTTAAATTTATTGATCGTTTATCTTATCTAACTGGTTAAGCTGAGAATTCTTTGAAAAGGTGATGAAACACCCTATAAAAAAGAACCTATCTGCTCCGGGCACTATGGCCTCTTTTGTGTACTCTCCGCTGCTATTCGGCTGATTGGAAAAGGTATATCCAAATTCATTCTTTACCCCCAATACATTCGTAGCAGACGCGAAGAAGATTATATTCTGACGATACAGGAAGCTGACATTCATATTCAAACTATTGTAGGCCTTCAAACGCCCTTCATTAAATCCATCTTCGTTTAGATCATTGTATCGACGCGGACTACCGTACATATACGTTAAGCCAACTTGTGACCTGATTTTGCTGAACCAATGCTTGTAGACAAGCGAAAAATTGTGCTTGCTCACAAATGTTGGAACCGCCTCTCCCGGATAATCACGGTAATCTCGTTCACTTTCTAAAAAGGAATAAGACACCCAATAGTCTCCGTTTTTAATTGTGGTCTTGTCCCTCCAGAAGACGTCCACCCCGTACGCAAATCCCGTTCCCGAATTATCGTAGGTCGTTTGAAAGGCTGGCTTACTAGCGTCGTACTTGACTAAATCGTCGTAATTCTTGTAGTATGCCTCTGCCCTCAAGGTGCGAGATCCCTTTACGTATTGCGCGCTGAGGATATAATGATCAGCCCGTTCGAGTTTTAAATTCGTCGAATAAATCAAATAATCATCCAAGGGGTTTTGGTAAAACCAACCGTAAGCAGCACTCACTTGTGTATACTCATTGATTTTATATGCTGTCGACAAGCGAGGTGAAACAGTCCATTGGTCCAATAACTGAGAATGCTCGCCTCGCCCACCAATTCGAGCCACAATGCGATTGGTTAAATGTACATCCGACTCCATATAGACCGCCTGCCTATTCTCAGTGAAGTCTGCTTGGAAGTCAAGGCTGTCAGCCAAATAACCCTGGGCGTATTCCTGGCCAAACATTTCAATTCCTGATCTCAATTTAACGCGCTCTGCCACCTGCCAGATGGTCGAAACCTTTCCGTGCCACCCGCTTAAATCTTCTCTATATTCATCGGAATTCAATCCTATGCGATCTTCATCAAGAGTATACGATCCGCCAACTTTCAAAATCAACTTATCACTCAAAGGAGTTAGGTAGTTCAGATTGGTAAATGCATTTCGATTTCTCAGATCTACTTTCAATCTATTCTCCTCGTAATTAGAATTATTCTGCGTTAGAACAAAACTCGACTCCCCCACATTGGTATAGAATTTAAGCATCCCGGCCTTCCCCGTCTTTTGCCGAATTCCTATCGCACCAGTGGCCGTTTGAACTGGTTTATCCCATGAATAATTTTGTGGTACTACCGCTAGGTATGGACCGAGGTTCAGATAGTTCAGACTTGCAGTCACAGCACCCCTATCCCAAAGCGCCGTCCCAGCTATATCACCTCCGACCGACATAATCCCTAGGTTGAGCTGTGCTTGTTCGGGCATATCATTCGTATTCAAGACGAGCGCCGAAGACAAAGCCTGTCCATACTCTGCTGAGTAACCACCTGTACTGAATACTGTACCACTGAACATGAATGGATTAAATCGTCCTCTGGTCGCCGTATTGGGCGCTGCTGAGTTATACGGTTTGTAGACTAACAGCCCGTCTATATACGTCGCGGTTTCTTCGCTATCTCCTCCTCTCACAAATAATTTTCCAGATTCACCAACCGTTGATGTCCCCGGTAAAGTTTGCAAAGCACCACTAATATCGCCGCTTGCACCTGCCGTTGTAACTATATCAAGCGGCCTTAGAACTACGGCTTTCTTCGTATCACTCGCCTCAAAAGCACCAGCGGAAATGGTCGCTGCTTTTAACTCATTAAACCTTTCCTTCAGTTCGATAGTCTCATTCCAGGAATTCGTAGGTAATACCAAATCATAAAAACGGGATTGAAAACCTAAAAACTCAATGGCTAACTTGAAATCTCCTTCCAAATCAGTTTTGATGACAAACTTACCTTCAAGATCTGTAGAGGCGCCATCAAAAGTGCCTTGGATATATACGTTGGCACCTGGCAGCGGCTGGCCCTGATCGTCGATAACCAGACCCTGGATATTGGATTGTGCCAATACTTGGATTGACAAAAGAGAGCAAACTAGAAAGGTGAATATCTTCACGGTTAAGAATTTTGGTGCAAGTTGCCGATTTACTTAGGTAATTTGCACACGAAAATGCTCAACCGTAGAAAATAACGACCGAATTGTAAAAGACAAGAGTCGAACTGAAATGATTCAGAAATCAATCTCATTTGCGCAACGCGCTAATCTTAATAACCCAAGGATTGTGTGCTTGTGGTTACTCCTATTCACTCCCTTAGTTTTCTTCTCTCAAGAAGGCTCAAAAGGAGGGCGTCCGAGAGGAGACAAAGGCCCGGCGATTGGTAAGATCTATGGAAAGTGCATCGATGCAGAGACAAAAGCTGCCGTCCAATATGCCACCATTGCTTTATACTCTCAACGTGACTCTACGCTGATTTCGGGAACAGTTAGTGGAAAGGATGGAAGATTCTTGCTTGATGAAGTGGGTCGAGGCCGGTATTATGTACACATTGAGTTTATTGGCTACAAGCGCTTGGAAAAAGCAGGTATTGCAATAAACAGAGACACAGGAAATGAAGTCGATTTGGGGACACTAAAACTCGAGCAAGATCTCACGATGCTTAATGCTGCAGAAGTAATTCAAGACAGAAAACAAATGGAATTGCTCATGGATCGAAAGGTTTTTCATGTAGACAACAACGTCAATAATTCTGGGGCTAGCGCCAATGAAGTTTTGCAGAACATTCCATCCGTAGAGGTAGATATGGACGGTGCTGTTAGTTTGAGAGGAAGTTCAAACGTAAACGTTCTCATTGATGGCCGACCTTCAGGATTAACAGGAGCTAGCCGCGACGCAATACTTGACCAAATTCCGGCCGAGGCTATTGATCGCATTGAGATAATCACAAATCCCTCAGCTAAATTCGACCCCGATGGCACAGCTGGAATCATCAATATAATCCTAAAGAAAAACAAACTAGAAGGTATCCAGGGATCGGTGAATCTCTCCGCTTCGACAGGCTCACAATTCAATGGCTCATTTGCCTTGAGTAGGCGGACGGAAAAAACCAATATCTACGGTCAGTACAGCTACAGGTACAACGATCAATTCTCATGGACCGACTCCGATCGCCTCACGTATTTCACTGATTCAACTTATCGTCAGGATCAACAATCCAATGGAATCCGAATTCAACAATCGCATACCGTTAAAATTGGCGCCGACTTTTACCTCAATCCCAAAAGCACCTTAAGTATTTCTGGCCTTTACAGTCCGCGAGTACGGCAAGGAGAAGACTCGCTATTAACCAATGTTACGAGCGACTCAGAATGGGTTGAATACTATCGTCGTGACAACACGAATAATAGTAGATCTAGTAGCTATGATGTGAGCGCGACCTATAAGAAGGAATTTCAGCGAAAGGAGAACAATATTGTAGCAGATTTCAGCGCTAGTCGGCAACTGGGCAGCGATGATCAAATTTACTTGCAGAACAACTACAATGACGGTCTGACAATTATGCCCGATTCTGCATACAGAGAGACTCAAAACTCGGCAAATACCAACGAAACTTATATTGGTGTGATTGATTACACTTGGATGTCGAAAAGCGATAAAACCAAATTGGAGACAGGGTGGAAAAGTACATTCCGTGTCATGGACAACGATTTGCAGGCCTTCATTCCCGGACAAGAAACTGAGTTGATAAATGACACCAACCGAACCAATCATTTCGTTTACAATGAGGATGTTCACGCCCTGTATGCTGTTCTTGGCCAACAACTTGGCAAATTCAGCTTTTCAGCCGGCTTGCGGGCGGAGCAAGTATTTACAACCTCTGAATTGCAAACGACGAATTCAACTTTTCGCAACGACTACTTCAAACTATTTCCGTCGGGACATTTGAACTACACTTTAAACGACAAAAACCAGTTTCAAGTGAGCTATAGCCGCCGAATTAATCGTCCGCGCACGAGAAACCTCAATCCATTCCCCAACTATTCGGACCCCTTGAACCTTAGAAAAGGCAATCCATTTCTATTGCCCGAGATTGTTGACTCATACGAACTTACGTGGATGAACACTCCCAATTGGGGTACAATTTCGAGTTCGATTTACCACCGACAGGTCCATGATATAATACGTCAAGTGCGCGTGGTAGACGAGCTTGGTGTAGCCACTTCTGAGTATCAAAATCTGGCCAGCATGAAAAATTGGGGCGTCGAACTGGTAACCTCAGGGAAATTGGCTAAATGGTGGACGTTTAACGTTAGTGGAAACTTTTTTTACTCTGCAAACGATGGAAGCAATCTAGCGAGCGAACTCAATTCTGAAGGCTGGAGCTGGAACACCAAGTTGAACTCGATTTGGAAATGGGGAAAGGGTTGGAATTTGCAATATTCGGCTAATTACCGAGCTCCTTTCGTGCATCTTCAAGGGTCGATGTCGCAAATGTTCACGATGGATCTTGGGGCGAAAAAGTCAATTTTAGACAACCGTGGATCCGTTGGCATACGAATCTCTGATTTGTTAAACACACGTCAAATGAGCTTCAATAGCCATGGATCAAATTTCGACCAAGACGTCACACGGAAAAGAGAGTCCCGCAATCTCTATGTTACGTTCAGCTACAAATTTGGAAAACTGGAACAAAAAAGAGGGTCACGAGGAGGTCGTGAAGGTGGTGGAGATGATTTCGAAATGGATGAATTATGATGCGGCAGCTCAGGATGAAACTTCCTTTTTGTAGGGCACTTTCTGATCGAAGTTCGAAGGCTTGATAAACGAGAAAAGCAATTTCAAAAGATGATTTGGTGCGGCACTCCTGTGGCGTAAGTAGCACTTCAAATCAACTGGAAAAGCGCCAACCGTACTCTTTATCTCCATGGCAGTCCGACCGAAGCTCACTTTGTTGCACTTGCGCTTAATGGCCTCTCCGACATATTCATAGAGCATTCTCGAATAAATGGCATATTGATGATTTAGGTCATAATCAATACCTACAAAATGCGCATCGAGTATTCCATTGTACTCAAAACCCGACATGAAGCCCACGAGTTTATCGTCTAAGAAGAGCCCTTTGAACATAAAGCGATCGTCCATTTTTCGTTTCAAATTGACAAAAGCTCCCAAATTGAGCTTGCCTACTTTGAAATCAGCCTTGTCGTATACGTGATTGTACAGTGTCTCTATTCGCTCCTCATTGGCCTTTATCTCTTCAAAATCAAGTTCTCTCACCTCGATATTGGCCGACTTCTTATAGGCCCCTTTCGCTTTGGTCCGATACTTCGTAGTGAGCGACGCGAGGTAATCCTCAAAATTCTCCCACTCCGCTCGAATGGGCATAATCATATTGGGGTCAACAAGAAATTCGGCGTAGCGCTCGTCAGTGAAATTGTGGCAATATTCGAATGACTCAGGATAGAAATCTTTGATCAAAACCGCGCTGATCCGATTTTCCCTTGCCTTTTCCTTGTCAGAAATAAGTTCGACAGCCTCCAGAACAGCCCCATAGGCCCGATTCTTATCAAATCCATCGCGAAACACAAATCCATGTTCGCCAGTTGCGAAGGCATTTCCTAGAACCATAATGGTAAACCGCAGCGAACCTCCATTTCGGGATAGTTTGCGCGCGAAAATCGAAAAGAACAACTTGTTGCCCGGCATATTGCTCGAGAAATCGGCGGTCTCGCAGTATGTTATTTGAAACGCGGCAATTCCAACCAATTCTTCTCCTTCAAAAAAGCAGGCATACCGATATTCCAGCCCACCATCGGCACTTTCCGTGAGGGCTTCGAAATAATCAGTTTGCAAGAAAATACTTTGATCGGCAGCAATTGAATTCCAGCGCTTTTCGTCGAGTTCAGACAAGGATTCATGGATGCGAATGTCTAATCCCGCAACCGATTTCTTATACGGCGACCCTTCACTCCCCGCCTCTAAAGACGCCTTAAACTCCTGAAAATTCCTGCATTGCATTCCACAAAGATAAGGAGGAAGTCATTGGCCATTTCAGCATTTTGAATAAATTAACCTTCATGATTTAGCCGCTGGCAAATGAGAACCGAAGTGCAATAATCCATCAACTCAAGTAACTACGGAAACACTTTTTTCTTAGCTATCCGCCCCAATGCAATTCAAAGTTAGAGGAACTGCTGGTCGTACTTATGGCCAGAGATGAATTGCTTTTTGATCTGGACTCAATACATAAAGAGGTAAGTTTGTATCCAATGATGATTTATGGAATCCAGTAGAATAATCTTCTTTGATGGCGTGTGCGGACTGTGCAATAAGTCGGTCGATTTTCTGGTACGTGCCGACAAAAAACATCGTTTGAAGTTTAGTCCTTTGCAAGGTCAAACGGCCGATAGATTGATTCCCGACCACTCGGCGTCATTGGAGAGTTTCGTCTATTGGAGATCGGGCAAAGTCTACGAAAAATCGTCGGCCATACTTGTCGCTTTGTCTGATATAGGAGGTCTCTGGACTGCATCAAAAATCCTTCTTATCATCCCTTCCATTATTCGCAACTGTGTATACATGTGGGTGGCTAAGAATCGCTATAAATGGTTTGGTAAAAACGAAAGTTGCCGGGTGCCTACCCCAAACGAGCGCGCGCGTTTTCTCGACTAATCAAAGGCAGTCGTTTCCAATCGACGACCAAGAACAACAACATAAGTAAAGCTATCAATGCCGGGACTTTATACCTGATTAAGGCGCCGACCACAGGAACCACGGATCCGATAAGCACCCCCATGGAAAGCACCACAGAAAGAAGGAACAAACTCTCACCCTTTCTGATTTCACTGGCCTTCTTTCGAAATACAACAACTACTGTTATTATCGCCATAGTGAACAGCGACTCGAGCAGTCCTACCAACTGAAAAACCCCCTTGACATCCCGTATGTCAGGTCGAAAAAAAGTCCGATAAACAGCACTGGGAGAATTGACAATAAACTGCGTTACTGATTCGATTTTTGGTATTTCGATAGCGCTGCCGGCTTGGGTCATCCGTGCAACGTTGTAGAAATCTGTTTGTTTCATACCCAGCACATAAATGAGGTCGCCGCCAATAAAAAAATGGTGGGCGTTAAGTGCCACGAGAAACAAGAGAATATGAACGGCTGGAAATAACCATTTGCGCATAGCGCCAGACCAAAAAATGAAAATCACATAACTAATGATAGCAGGTAAGGCCGAAAGAATGACATACCCTTTAATGGTAAAAAGGAATGCAAACGAAACGAGAAAACCGACATAATATCGCGCAGACCTGCGGCTATTTCTGATCTGAAACAGGCAGTAAACCATAATTCCGAAACCCAGAATGAGCGGCCCTTCTTTGAGAACGCCTGATGACCATAGAAGTATGCTTGGGAAACAGATGAACAAGCTGAATGCGAATGTTCGAAATGATTGTGGAATGGTGTTGGAGATGCTTTTGAAGAGGGCTACCAATCCGATGAAAGACATAAACGAAAAGAAGACTGTATGGACATGATACATGCCGAAAGAGACGAGTCCGACCAGTACATTTATACGAATAATCGTGGGGTTGTCATGAGCTATACCATAGGAGTAGGAGCTTGTCCAACAATGCATTTCTTCAAAGTAGGCAACGATTTCGGGAGCATCCATGTTGATGCCAAAAAGGAATTGGAAAAAATGTTGAGGTTCAGACCGAAGCATGTCGACGATGATCATCGCGTCGTCGAAATATTTGAAAGCATCACTCGTGTTTCGGTAAGGATAGTACCAGGTATAAATCGCCCAGAGGCCAAAACCAGCAAGCAATTTTACACCAAATAAAATCTGCATTGCCCTGGAGGACAAACCAGCAATCTTGAAAAAAGAACATTCTCTAATTATCCATAGGAAGGCAACTGCGTAGAAGGCAGTGAGACCGACATGGATAGCTAGGCTCATACAAGCTGCTGTGAGGTTTCATCTCTATACCACGAGAAGAGTAAGTAGGCCATGGCAGCGAGGACGAGCAAAGACCCAATCAATCCAATTGTGCTTCCCGTTTTCCATGCGGAAGGCTCGAATTTGAAGGTAATATCGTGCTCCCCAGCCGGAACTTTGAGCCCACGAAGGAGGTAATTTACTCTCACGTGATCAACAGGCTCGCCATCGATATATGCATTCCATCCATGGTCATAAAAGACCTCAGAGAAAACGGCCAATTGATCGCTCGTTGCCTGAGATTGATAGGTAAGTTCATTGGGTTTATAAGTGAGCATCTCAATGTACGACGAGCTATCTACTTGAATAGTAAGATCAAGTTCTTCGCGGTATCTTTCATCGACAGTTGCCGACTTTGCCGTATTGATCGTTCCGATTTTCTTGATCTCCTCATCGGCATTTTCCACCCAATCAATCGAATCTACGAACCATGCATTTCCATTGGAATACGGATTAAAAAGTGCCGCATTTCCATGGTCAACAATCATGTAGCGCGTGTTGAACATATTGAGAATTGGTAGTCGAGAAAAAGCTGCTTGTGGTCCCAATGTATTGGCCAATGAAACAAACTCTTGAACCTCCGCCATAATGTGGAAATCCAACATTTCCTGGTACCTCTTCATTTTAGCACCATGGTATCCACCCAAACTCTTGTGGAAGAATGAAGTGCGCCCATCTTGCGTAGGATTGGAGAATCCGCCTTCAGGAGTAACCAATTGATATACGCGGTAATTGGATTGTAAATTCATGGCTCCAAAAACCTCAGCATCTAAAATAGCGCCGACATTATCGGGCTTTTTACCCGTAAACTCTTTTGATTTTTTATCCCTGACCGTTTCGGCAAGACCAGCAAAACCTTCAATCTTCGTCTGCTCTCGATCCATGATCGACATATCTGCAGCCGTCGGTGAAAACGGATATCGTTTCTCCCATTTATTGACAAAGTGCGTCATGGTTTTCCCGCGCGCATCCTTGTTGAGGTATCTCAAATCGACACTTATCAAATCGAACAATAGAATAATCCCCAGGATAGGCGCGGCTATCTTTAGGTCAATTTTTCTGAGAATAAGCAGTACAAAAACTGCAGCCACAAGCAATAAGATCATGACCGACCGTTGCATATCTCTTTTGAAGACTACAACTCGCATTTTTTCAGTTTCATCAATCAAGTCATCAACCATGCTAAACTCGGTAAGTCCGGCCTGTTGCAAAACGGAGGTGTAATGACTCGTATCACCCGGGTTGTTGAAATCAAAGAAGGCGGTTGGTTTGACAGTCCATAAAATGAAGAGCAACACAACAAATCCCGTTGTACCGAGGGCGATTTTTTTCAATTTAGGCGTCAATTCTGGCTCCTTGATCAAGCGATCCACAGCAAGCATCCCCATTAATGGGAAGATAATTTGGACCGTCACTAGAATCATTTTCGTATCCCTGAACTTGGTGTACAATGGAATGTTGTCCATGAAAAATTGCTGCAGACCAGTATTTTCTTTCCAACTAAGTATTACGGCTATGATAGTCATGGCTAGAAAAGCCCACCTCAAGGTCCCTTTGCTCAGCACCATTCCGAGTAGGAACATCAATAACATGGCGGCACCAAAATAGAACGCTCCACCCGTAAAGTCTTGTGACCCCCAGTATTTGAGTCCGTATTCCAATATTTGACGATACTCTCGGGGAGCATCTTTGGTAAGTTCTTTGTCCTTGCCAAATATTCCGCTTTGTCCACCTTTTGCATTCGGAACGAACATGGCGAAAACCTCGCCTTTGCCTAAGCTGTATTCAAGCATGTAGTCGGGAGACAGTCCTTCAGTTTCCTGACTTTCTTTCTCTGATCCATCGGCATTGATCGTCAGCTCTGTCTTTCCTCGAGTTGATTCAGCGCCATATTCTTTGGTAAGCAGGACATTCGACATCGTAGGAAGAATCGCCAATAGTCCGGCCACAAGCAACACACCTACACGTTTGAGCATGTCAGGAACTTGCTTGTTCATGACCATCTCAATTGCCAGAGCTATGCCGACAAAGAACAAAAGTATGAGCAAATAGTATGTCATTTGCGGGTGGTTGGCCGTGAGCTGAAGAGAGAAGAAAAAGGTGGTAAGAATCGCTCCCACAAGGAGTTTCCCTCTATACGCCAATATCACAGCACCCAAAGTAGGAGCCATATACGCAATCGCATGAACTTTGGAATTATGGCCTGCACCGAGATACAAAATATTGATGGTCGCAAACCCAAAAGCTAGTCCGCCGACAATCGCAAGCCACGGATTGATACGCATGCAAAGGCCTAAAATATAAAACCCAATCATGGACAAAAACAAGATACCAATAGGACCTGGAAGAAAGAGCTTCATTGCCTTATCGGCATAGATCATCATGTTCGACGAATGGACAACGGAAACTTGGTAAGCCGGCATTCCGCCAAAAGCACCATTGGTCCAAAGCGGCTCTTCACCTTCGGCTGCTCTGAAATCGCGAATTTCTTTGGACATCCCTAAATACTGGGATATATCACCTTGTCGCAGTTCATAGTCCCCTAAAACAGGGCTAAAATACCAGGCAGAAAGCGATGCGAATAGTATCACCGCAACCAAATGCGGTATGGACTTGACTAATAGTGATTTCATCATAATTCTTCGAATTGCGGGGCAAGATAATCAATACAAAAAGCCTATCGAAATAGAATCGATGAGATGCTTAGTCTTTCACTTCTTCAAAATCTACATACTCTCCATCGGGATCACTGGCAGACTTTCCTCCTTTGGTGTTTGGTTTTTCGATGGTTACTTCTCCTTCTTTGGCCTGTCTTCGGCTCGAAGAAGTATTTTGACCTTGTTGAAACTGAGATTGGCGGCGGTTCATTTCTTCCATCCCCTTTCGAATAATCATAGGTTTTAGAAGCCTAAAGATAAATCGAAAGCCGTAGTACACAACGATGATAATCAACACCGTACGCAGTAAACCCGTCAATTCAAATTGTTCCATTTTCCGTTATTTCTACGTCAAAGGTAAGGTTCTCTATTACTTACTTAAGTACAAGTTTCTTTCAGAATAGATCTTGCGGAAGTATGGGTCTTTCAAATCCTTGATAAATCTAATCGCTTCCCCGGTCGACTTCATCTCAGGCCCAAGCTCTTTATTTACGTTGGGAAACTTCTCGTACGAGAACACAGGAATTTTAATCGCATACCCCTCTTTGTGTGGTTTGAAATTGAAATCCTTCACTTTGGCTTCGCCCAGCATAAGTTTGGTCGCATAATTCACGTAGGGTTCTCTGTAGGCCTTCGCTATAAATGGAACCGTTCGGGACGCCCGTGGATTGGCCTCGATGACGTATACTACATCGTCTTTGATGGCAAACTGGATATTGATGAGTCCGACCGTTTCCAAAGCTACCGCTATGGTCTTCACTTGCTCTTCAATTTGTGCCATAATCAAGTCGCCCAAATTATACGGAGGTAATACACCAAATGAATCTCCCGAGTGAATACCCGCAGGTTCTATATGCTGCATTATGCCCAATATGTACACATCTTTTCCATCGCAAATCGCGTCTGCCTCTGCCTCAATCGCACCATCCAAGAAGTGATCCAAGAGGATTTTGTTGCCGGGCAAATCGTGAAGGATATTCACCACATGTGTCTCCAAATCTTCCCGATTGATCACAATCTTCATCTTTTGTCCGCCAAGAACATAAGAAGGTCTCACCAACAACGGAAAGCCCAGATCATCAGAGAGTTCCAATGCTTGTTCTGCACTTTCTACTACTCCAAATTTTGGAAACGGAATGTTGTTCGACTCCAACAACGAAGAAAAACTTCCTCGGTCTTCTGCTAAGTCAAGTGCTCGATAGCTCGTTCCTAGAATTTTAATTCCGTAACGCTCTAGCTTCTCCGCCAATTTTAGGGCAGTTTGACCGCCTAGCTGTACAATAACACCTACAGGATCCTCATGGCGAATAATGTCAAAAATATGTTCCCAGAAAACCGGCTCAAAATATAATTTGTCGGCCGTATCGAAGTCGGTTGAAACAGTTTCAGGATTGCAGTTGATCATTATCGTTTCATAGCCACACTCCTTTGCAGCAAGAACTCCGTGAACACAGCAATAATCAAACTCAATTCCTTGACCAATACGATTTGGTCCAGAGCCCAATACAACTATCTTCTTCTTATCGCTCTTGATTGATTCGTTCTCTTCGTCAAAAGTTGAATAGTAATAAGGAGTCATGGCCTCAAACTCAGCTGCACACGTGTCAACCAATTTATAGACCCTATTGATCTTCAGCTCATCTCTCCTATTGTATACTTCACTCTCAAGGCATTTCAGCAGGTGTGCAATTTGTCGGTCGGCATACCCTTTTTGCTTTGCTTCGAACAACAAATCTCGAGAGATATTCGAAACATCAAATTTTGAAATCTCGCCTTCAAGCAAGATCAACTCTTCAATTTGCTTCAAAAACCAGAGGTCAATCTTCGTGATTTCATGTATTGTCCTGAACGGGATACCGAGCTTGATCGCGTCATAAATGTGGAATAGACGATTCCAACTTGGTCGTCTCAACGAATGTAGGATAGCTGCTTGATCTCGCAACTCCTTTCCATCTGCCCCCAATCCGTTTCTTCCTACTTCCAATGATTGACAGGCTTTCTGCAGTGCTTCCTGAAAAGACCGACCGATTCCCATCACCTCTCCTACTGACTTCATTTGCAGACCTAATTCACGATCTGCGCCTTGGAATTTATCGAAGTTCCATCGTGGAATTTTCACGATAACGTAATCCAAGGTAGGCTCGAAATAGGCCGAAGTAGTTTTGGTAATTTGATTGTCTAACTCATCGAGGTTATATCCAATAGCCAACTTCGATGCAATCTTAGCAATCGGATAACCCGTTGCTTTGGAAGCCAATGCAGATGATCGAGAGACCCTTGGATTGATTTCAATGGCGTAGATATCCTCGGCGTCATCAGGGCTTACCGCAAACTGAACATTACAACCTCCTGCAAAGTCTCCAATGGCTCGCATCATTTTGATGGCCATATCACGCATGCGTTGGTAGGTCGAGTCAGATAAGGTCATTGCTGGTGCTACCGTGATAGAGTCGCCCGTGTGAATTCCCATTGGATCAAAATTCTCGATCGAACAGATAATCACAACGTTGTCATTCTTATCGCGCAGCAACTCAAGCTCAAATTCTTTCCAACCCAATAATGCCTTATCGATCATCACCTCATGAATAGGTGATAAGTGGAGTCCGCGTGTCAAACTAACTTCAAACTCTTCCGGCGTATGAACAAAAGCCGCTCCTGCACCTCCCAATGTATAAGATGACCGAATGCAGAGTGGGTATCCAAAATCCTGTGCCACCTCTTTTCCCTCAAGGAATGATTTGGCAGTTGCCTGTCGCGCCATGGGCACCCCGATCCTTTCCATCAAGAGTCGGAATTCTTCGCGATTCTCTGTAATATCGATCGCCGCGATATCCACTCCAATGAGTTTCACACCATACTCTTCCCACAATCCCATTTCATCGCACTTGATGCAAAGATTCAGGGCTGTTTGTCCGCCCATAGTAGGCAAAACAGCGTCGATATCATGTTTCTTAAGGATCTCCTCAATTGACTCTGTCTCAAGAGGCAACAAGTATACATTGTCCGCCATAACCGGGTCGGTCATGATGGTCGCAGGATTGGAATTGATGAGGGTTACTTCGATTCCTTCTTCACGAAGTGAACGTGCAGCTTGGGAACCAGCGTAGTCAAACTCACATGCTTGGCCTATGACAATTGGGCCACTTCCAATGATGAGTACTGAACGGATAGATGTGTCTCTCGGCATTTTTTTTTTAGCCGCACAAATTCGGCAACTAAATGCTTCCTCTGGCAGTAAACGAGATGGGTGAAATTCGGGGGCAAAAATAGGGTGGACAAAGCAATCGGTGAAATGTTATTTTCAACATTTAGAGAAAGCTATACACACTAGACCATTTTTCGTGCTCCTTGGCTTGCATTTAAAAGAGTTTTCAGTATGCTCTATCCGCAGACGACAGAAGTTTATCCATGAAATAGCACGAGATTTGCCGAAGGCGTGAACAAAAACAATTTCATATTCAAAGATTACATTCATGAATACCTGACAATTGGTGCAGGTGATTCAATGGCACAACATGCTGTTCTTGCCTTTCACGGTTTTGGTCGGAAAGCCGAAGATTTTCTCCTCTTCGAAAAATGTCTAACACCCAACCAGGTCATTTATTCCTTCAATTTATTGGGGCATGGAAATAGTAAATTTGAAGGTAGTGACATGCGCCGCCTAGACCCCAGCGACTTTGCAGCAATCATCTTAGCATTTATCCAATCCAAAGGGCACCAGCGATTTTCCCTGCTGGGATATAGCATGGGCGGAAAAATATGCATGATGCTCCTTCAACGATTAAGCACCTACATAGATGGCTTCTTTTTAATCGCTCCCGATGGTGTTAAAATCAACCGGTATTATCGATTTGCCAGCACAACTGCAGTGGGAAAGTGGATTTTTAACGGTGTCGTGAATTACCCTGCTCCTGTTTTGCGTTTCGCCGATTTCATGAAATTCATGGGAATCTTCAATGCCAAGCTGCACAAATTTATCTACCTCAACATGGAAGATAAAGCTACTCGGGCTTTGGTGCGTGATGTGTGGATCATGTATGCCGACTTCACTCCTGACATCAAACTGGTTCAAGCTCATTTAAACGAGAATGACATACACACGGTGTTGATTTATGGACGACACGATAGCGTGATTAAATCATGGCAAGGGGAAAAGCTCAATCAGGGACTAAAAAAAGACTCCTTGCACATATTGGACACAGGCCACCTGCTATTAGAAGGGCGCACAATCTCCTATGTCCAACACAACAATCTTTGGTTTCGTTCTTAACTTTCTACCTCTATTTAAGCAGCTCAGACCGTTGGGAATGGTAGATAATTCGTGTTACTTTGCAGTGTGAAGGTATTCGATCATATACAATCAATAGCAAGCTCAGGGAAGAAAGGCTTGGCGGTTCTGTTGGATCCTGATAAATTGGTATCCAAGTCGAAACGCGATCGCCTGTTGAACCTGATCAACGCCAGCCCAGTAGATTTGGTTCTCGTAGGTGGTAGCTTGATTGTTGAAGACCATTTCGAGACCATCACACGCGCCATTAAGGACGCCTGTAGCAAGCCTTTAGTATTATTCCCAGGAAGCGCCACGCAAGTTACTCAGAACGTTGACGCAGTTCTATTCCTATCCCTGATCAGTGGTCGAAATGCAGATTTATTGATCGGTCAGCACGTAATCGCAGCTCCCACCATCAAACGATTGGGACTAGAACCTATCAGCACGGGATATATGCTCGTAGACTGCGGCAAACCGACAACAGCGAGTTACATAAGTGGCACATTGCCAATTCCATATGACAAACCCGAAATCGCTGGGGTAACGGCGATGGCTGGTGAAATGCTTGGCAACAAAATAATTTACCTCGACGGCGGGAGCGGTGCCTCGAGACCTATTTCTCAGGCTATGATTGGCGCTACGCGCAAATGTGTGAACAGTCCTATTGTCGTTGGTGGAGGAATTCAAAACGAGAAAGATGCCCGCAACGCATGGACAGCAGGTGCAGATTTTATCGTTATCGGCACGGCGATCGAAGAAAATCCAGACCTACTGTTTGACATCTGCGCCGCAAAGCAAGCCTTCGCCTAAAACTCCATTGTCATATTGAGCAAGAAATTGGTCCCCGCCTGAGGATAGTAAAAATTCTCTGTGATGGTCTCACCAACAACGTAGCTGTATGTGTATCCATTGGACGAATACACCTCATTGAGCACATTATTCACCAATAAATTCAAGGTCAATTTCTTGAAGCAGCAATTCTTCACCACATAAGTCAGGCGTGCATCGCTCACGAAGTAGGCATCTAGTTTCCGATCTTCATTTGTCGTATTGTCAAGATATTGCTTACCCACATATTTTGACGTCCAACCAATGCTCACCTCCTGGAATTCTGAGTCTAGCAATTTGTAAGATAATTGACCTGCGGCTATTGTGCTAGGACTAAACGCAATATCAGTCTCAGCAAATTCTGTTGTAATTACGTCATAACCAGATGTGTAATCATAAAGGACCTGATTGAAATTCTCTATTTTGTTTTCCGAGAAGGTAGCATTGACCCCAAAAGTCAATCTTTCCATTGGCATCCAAGCGACTTCGATCTCTACACCCCTGCGATGGCTTTTATCGACGTTCTGACGAATAGGATTACCGACATCGTTCAATTCGCCTGTCAAGACCAATTGATCCTTGTACTCCATCGCGTATAAATTGGCTCCTAGAAACAATTTCTCCGACTTGCGCTGGAAACCCAACTCCACGTCTTGCATAGATTCGGGCTTCGCGCCGCCCGCAACTCCATCGATATAGTCATTTCTTGTCGGCTCTCGATTTCCAACGGCATAGGAGACATAAATCCTACTCTTGCCCATTTTATAGTTGAAACCACCCTTGGGATTCACAAAAGCCAAATGCTCATCCACGCCCACCTCTTGTCTATCGCTATCTAGGCCCGACACAGTGTAATCCACGGTTCGGTATTGCACGTCGACAAAAGCTTTTAAATTCTTGATCAAAGCATAATCGACCCGTGCGTACACGTTGAAATCGTTCTTCTGAGCTTTGTTCAGGTAATACGCATCACCAATATCCGTCCCGTTGGCAAACTCCATCCAGGTGAGTTCGCCATAGTGATTGCCGTAATACTCATTGTAGGCACCTCCCACGACAACATTCAATTTTTGCTTGTTCCAATTCAAACTCCAGGTTCCACCAAATAAATCATTCTGCAGCCACCTTCTTCGAATCAAATCGGTCGACTCAATGATTTGTCCGCCAACGGTCAATGGAAGAATTCCATAATCTTCAAAATCTTCTCCTGCCTTGAATTGCTCATAAAATCCGCGGCCATAAGTATAGTGACCAGCTACATTCAATTTCACATTTGAGCGTATGTACCACCCCGCATGCAATTGCACATGATCCTGCGCGTAATCATCTACTTGGTCACGGTACTCGTAGAAGTTATACGTCCGACCCGAATTCAGCAAGTTCTCGGTTTGAGACTCCGAAAGGCCATTGTTTGCCGCATGGACCAACATAGCTTCTTCATCATTGTTCAGTCTGCTTTCTGGCGTTCCATACCAGCTTTGGTAAGTACGCTCTCTTCCGCCGAATACAATCGCTTTGACCGAAAACGGTCCATTGTTCCAGTTGGCTTGGGTGTAATAGGAGAACAGATTTGACTCTGCGCGATCGATGTAGCCATCTGATGAAATTCGCGAAAGGCGTGCCTCGACCGACCAGCCGTTAATTTCACCTGATCCCACCGCAACACTATTTTTCCATGTATTGAAAGAACCGTATGTATTACTCACCTCGGCAAAGGGTTCGAGTTTCAAGTCATTGGTTTCCACTTTTACCGAACCACCAAAAGCGCCAGCACCATTGCTCGATGTGCCCACCCCGCGTTGGATCTGAATGGATGATGCACTGCTTGCAAGGTCTGGAGTATTTACCCAATACACATTTTGTGACTCCGCATCATTCAATGGAATACCATTGATAGTGACATTGATTCGAGATGCGTCGGAACCGCGAATTCTCAATCCTGTATAGCCCACTCCTGCACCGGCGTCGGAAGTGACCACCATGGAAGGTGTAAACCGTAACAGGTAAGGCATATCTTGGGCATTGTTGAACTTCTCAATATCTGACTTCAAAACGTTCTTGTGGGCCACCGGCGTTTCCGCATTTGCCCTTGTGGCTTCAATAAAAGCAGGTTCATAAAGTAAGAGTGGAATTGCTTCAAGCGGCACTTGATCTCCTGCCAACGCTATATCATAAACCACGTCCTCTCCTTCCACTGTGACTAGGCATTTGCGCTCGCTATACCCCAATGCTCCTACCAGCAAATAGTGCTCTCCGGTAGGCATTCCCAAGAAAGTATACATTCCCTGAATATTGGTTACAGTTCCTCTTTGGGTGCCTTCGATGCCAATTTGCACACCGATTATAGGCTCTTGGGTTATTGCATCTACGACAGTGCCGCTAATGGTAAATTGGGCAATTGTGGGCAGCGACAACATCATTAGACATAGCGCCAAAAATCTTGAAATTCTCATGACAATAATTTACCCTTGCGCGTTTTGGTTGAGCACAAGGAGGTTCATACTTCCTACCCGGCATTATCCGGTCAGGTTCAAAGGGTCTGATCTCAGCCCGTACAGTTGGGCACCCCTGTGGTTCATTGATGGAGGTCTATGCTTCCACCAATGCTCCTATTGAGACATGGCAAAATTAGTAAAACATTCTACTTAAGTTATCTTTGACCCCATGAACTATCCTGAAATAATGAAATTGGCTTTGGCTGCATCATGCGAGGCTGCTGAAGGGATAATTCGCGTGCAAAAAGCGGGCTTTGAAAAGTGGGTAAAATCCGATAAGTCACCTGTTACTGAGGCCGATTATGAGTCGAATCGCATCCTCATGCAGCACCTCGAACCTTTGAGCTTCCCGATTCTTAGTGAAGAGGAAGAAGACATCGACTACTCAGTGCGAAAGGACTGGGAAACATTTTGGCTTGTCGATCCACTCGATGGCACCAAGGAATTCATCAAGGGACTTCCAGAATACACTGTTAACATCGCACTTATTCACCAGGGCGAGCCCGTTTTGGGGGTTATTGCCATTCCCGTCGCCGAGGTGGTGTATTATGGTTATGGTGATCAAGCCTGGAAGGCAAATGTTGTTTCTGGAAAGGTTGACAACCCACTACCATTGAAACCGCAGCCTGCTGGGAACCTTCTTAAAGTCGCCGCGAGCCGATCACATTTATCGGAAAAGACCTCAACATTTATCGAAGGTCTTAAAAAGAATGATCGCCAAGTAGAAATTCTGCGGGCCGGAAGTGCCTTGAAGTTTTGTCTAATTGCCGAAGGTGAAGCGCACATTTATCCGCGATTTAATCCGTGCATGGAATGGGACACCGCAGCAGGACACGCCATTCTCAAGGCGGTAGGTAAGAATATTATTCAGATGAACAGCGGTGAACAATTGGAGTACAATAAAAAGTCATTGTACAGTCCTTCTTTTATCGCTCAATAGTTTACCGTTCGATAGGGACCTTCCTCTTCTTCGTACATGGAAAGGTAGCTTACGTACCTTGATTCAGCTATCCGACCTTCCTCAACGGCGAGTTTGACCGCGCAATGGGGTTCAAGTACATGCAGACAATTATGGTATTTGCAATCTGGAAGGAGGGCAAACATTTCGGGAAAGTGATGATGTAGTTCTTCTTTGGCGATCGTAACAATTCCAAAGCCTTTGATTCCAGGCGTATCAATGATGAATCCGCCTTCTCCAACCGGATGCATTTCAGCAAAAGTTGTGGTATGTCGGCCTTGTTCGTGCGCATCGCTCACCTCCATGGTCTTGATATTCAGGTCGGGATTGATAGCGTTGATTAGTGTCGATTTCCCAACTCCGGAGTGTCCCGAAACCATGCTCGACTTGCCGCTCATCATATCGAGTACTTCGTCCACATTGATTCGCTCAAGCGCCGAAACTTCAAGGCATCGGTATCCAATGTTTTCGTAGAGGTCTTTGATTTTGTTTGTGGCTATCTTCTCCTCCTCACTGTACTCGTCAATTTTATTGAAGACGATAGTCACTGGAATATCGTATGCCTTGGCAGCAACAAGAAAGCGGTCAATAAAACCCACCGATGTGCGTGGACGAGCCAGCGTAACCAATAAAAATGCCTGATCGATATTGCTTGCAACTATGTGCGTCTCTTTCGACAGGTTCACACTTTTGCGGACAATGAAATTCTTCCTTGGTTCGATTGCGACGATAACGGCATGGTCTTCCATTTGTTCTTCAGGTTCAATTTGAACCCGGTCGCCAACTGAAATTGGATTGGTGCTTCGAATCCCTTGCATTCGCAATTTACCCCTCATGCGACATTGCCAATACTTTCCAGCATCGTCGCGCACTTCGCACCATTTTCCCATCGACTTAATAACCACTGCAGTATGCATGTGACAAAAGACGGGATTTTTTCTTGTTCAGCGAAGGCGGGGACCGAGGATAATCAGAATGTTTTGATGATAAAAGCAGACCTGATGTTATTGGCGCTATTTGAACTAGCAAGCAATAGAACAGTTCATTCATTGTTCTATCTTTGAGCCGCAGGTGGAAACACCCTGAAAAATTAGCACAGACATGTCGATTGTAGTTGAACAAGTAAGCAAATTATACGGAGAGCAAAAGGCGCTCGATCAAGTAAACTTCACTGTTTCAAGTGGCGAAGTAATTGGCTTTCTCGGTCCGAACGGTGCTGGCAAATCGACCATGATGAAGATTATTTCTGGCTTCATCCCGCCTAACGAAGGCAAGGTCATGGTATGTGGTCATGACGTCGTGGAAGATACGATGGAAGTGAAGAAAAAAGTTGGCTACCTGCCGGAACATAATCCTTTGTACCTTGATATGTACGTCAAGGAATATCTCAAATTCGTAGGCAGCATCTACAAAATCCCCAATTTAAAGCACCGTGTTGACGAAATGATTGAGCTTGTGGGGCTGGGACTGGAGCAGCACAAACAAATCGGTGCCCTATCCAAGGGATATCGCCAGCGAGTTGGAATTGCACAAGCTATGATTCACGACCCAGAAGTCTTGATTCTCGATGAGCCTACAAGTGGCTTGGATCCAAACCAACTGGTGGAAATTCGCAAGCTCATCACTACAATTGGCAAAGAAAAGACCGTCATGCTCTCTACACACATTATGCAAGAAGTAGAAGCTATTTGCAACCGTGTACTTATTATCAATCGAGGTAAGGTGGTGGCCGACAAACCTGTGACCGAAATACGAGGGGCTTTATCAAGTAAGGGCTACGCCTTGAAGGTTGAGTTTAGCGCTTCGGTGAGCGCCAATGACCTGAAGAAAATTGAAGGAGTTGTGGGCGCCAAACAAGAAAATGGCAACAACTGGATTTTAGAAATTGCCACCGACGAAGATGTTCGCCAACTGGTTTTTAATTTCGCCGTAGAAAATCAAAACTCAGTATTGACCATGCAGCGAATCGAAAAAAGTATGGAAGACGTTTTCAAGGAACTGACTGCCTCTTAAGTCAAGGCTTAACTGCCACGACATACAAATAATCTCCGCGCGCATTTTCATAGTGGCGCATAACATCCTGCACCTTTCCCGACGTGATATCTTCCTGTAATTTCGCCAATCCTTCTGAAACCTCTTTGGCATTGGCCAAGGAAGAAAACGAAGAAATTCCTCGTCGCACTTCCTCATCAAAATACAAGCTAGGATTGTGCTTGCCCGCATAGAGAAAAAGATCTTCCAGGTTGGGTTGAATCAAATAACGTTCGCGATAATCATATTTCAAGCCTGCCTTTTCAATGCACTTTTGGATTTGCTCAAAAGCGGGCATTTGCTCAATAGAATCTTCGAGCATAACCGGAAAATAGTTATTCAACCAGTAACCTCTCATTTGCTTAGGAGTCGATGTAAACAAGACCAATCTCCCTCCCGGCTTGAGCACTCGGCTTACCTCTTTGAAGCCCCTTTCCAAATCTGACCAATGGTGGATGGTGAGTGTGGCCAAGCAGCCATCGAACGATGCTTTTTCGGCAGGGATTTGCTCGGCCGACCCAATGAGCCAGTCGATTTCTTGGCTCTTATTTCTGGCCAATTTCAACATTTCTTCAGATGGATCCACTCCGGTAAGGGCTACACCTTTTTTATGTAACTCGATGGTATAGTTTCCTGTTCCACATCCAAGATCCAGGTATCTCCCAAGTGGTTTAGGATCTAAGTGAGCAATTATCCGGGCCAACAGAGCTCTATCAGCTTTACGCGTCGTGTTGTAATGTTGGCCTATCTTATCGTATTTCGCCTCCATTTCTGTCGTATAGGGTTCCTGCAAGGTACACTAGAAAAGTATCGTTTCACATTTGAGGGACAATAATTTATTGTGAACCTCAACATGACAACTCCGCAATCGGCCCTGAATTAACAATTTGATTATCAATTATTTCAATGCTTCATCATATTCATGCAAACAAAAAAGCGGCCCCGATAAACGGAGCCGCTCTAGTAGTGAATATCGCAGATGAAATTACATCATGCCACCCATGCCACCCATTCCTCCGGCAGGCATTGCAGGCATTTTATCATCTTCAGGAAGATCTGAAATTACACATTCAGTTGTGAGCAACATACCCGCAATCGAAGCTGCATTTTCGAGGGCAACACGCGCAACCTTTGTCGGGTCAATAACGCCAGCCTCAAACAGGTTCATATATGCATCGGCATGAGCATTGTAACCGTAATCATCTTTTCCCTCTCGTACTTTTTGAACAACTACAGCTCCTTCACCACCAGCGTTGGCAATGATTTGACGCAATGGTTCCTCAATAGCTCGGCGAATAATTGCCGCTCCTGTTTTCTCATCGAGGTTTCGACCCTCGAATCCGTCCAGCTCTGAAGCTGCGCGGATATAGGCTACACCACCGCCTGGGATAATTCCCTCTTCAACTGCAGCCCGGGTTGCGTGTAAAGCATCGTCAATACGATCCTTCTTTTCCTTCATTTCAACTTCAGTTGCTGCACCGACATAAATCACCGCTACACCGTTAGCCAACTTGCCCACACGCTCTTGTAGTTTCTCTTTATCGTAATCAGAAGTTGTTTGCTTGATTTGAGCTCTAATCTCTCCAACACGAGCCGCAATAGCTTCTTTCGATCCAGCGCCATTAACAATGGTTGTATTATCCTTGTCAATTGTAACTTTCTCTACATTACCCAAATCCTCTAGAGTCGCACCTTCCAGCTTCAATCCTGTCTCTTCAGAGATCACTCTTCCACCAGTAAGAATAGCTAAGTCTTCGAGCATCGCCTTCCGACGGTCGCCAAATCCTGGAGCTTTAACTGCAGCCACTTTGAGTGAGCCGCGAATCTTATTTACTACCAAAGTAGCCAACGCTTCTCCATCAACATCTTCAGCAATTATCAATAGAGGCTTACCCGTCTGCGCTGTCTTCTCAAGTACAGGAAGTAAATCCTTCATATTGGAGATCTTCTTGTCAAAGATCAAAACGTAAGCACTTTCCAATTCCGCTTCCATCTTCTCAGGATTCGTTACGAAATAGGGAGACAAGTACCCACGGTCAAACTGCATACCTTCTACGGTCTTCAACTCGTCGATGGTTCCTTTGGCCTCTTCAACAGTGATTACGCCTTCTTTGCCTGCTTTCTTCATTGCTTCCGCGATGAGCTGACCAATTTTAGAATCGTTGTTAGAAGAAATAGTCGCTACTTGCTCGATCTTGCTGAAGTCGTCACCCACTTCGCGAGACAGCTTACGCAGACCCTCGACAACAAGCAAAACCGCTTTGTCGATTCCTCGCTTCAAATCCATTGGATTTGCTCCTGAAGAAACATTTTTTAGACCTTCATGAACGATACGCTGTGCAAGAACTGTTGCGGTAGTTGTTCCATCTCCTGCGATATCAGCAGTTTTAGAAGCTACTTCTTTCAACATCTGCGCACCCATGTTGGCAATTGGGTCGGCTAGTTCTATTTCCTTTGCCACTGTCACACCATCTTTGGTAATGCTAGGAGCACCGAATTTTTTATCGATAACCACATTTCGACCTTTTGGTCCCAGGGTTACTTTAACGGCATTAGCCAAGGCGTCAACACCACTCTTGAGTTGAGCCCTTGCATCTGAATCAAAATTGATTTCTTTGGCCATGATTTGATTTTTTTAAAATTGGATAATGTTAGAGAGGTAAATTATATAATCGCGAAAATATCGCTCTCACGCATGATGAGGTAATCAGTTCCTTCGAAAGTAATCTCTGATCCTGAAAACTTCCCATAGAGCACCGAATCACCTACTTTTACAGTCATTGGCTCATCTTTAGTGCCTTTCCCCGCGGCGACAACAACCCCTTTTTGTGGTTTTTCTTGTGCCGTATTGGGTATGATAATTCCACTAGCAGTTATTTCTTCGGCTTTAGCAGGTTCGATTAGAACTCTGTCGGCCAATGGTTTTAAGTTCACAGACATGTTACACTATAATTTAATAAGGGTTAAACATCAATTTTATTGAATGGCTCCCAACCGACACGAACTGTGCCAACTGAATTTCAATCCTGAAACACCGACATTAGGTCAGTTTAGAGCAAAAAAAATGTCAGCATGATGACATACTGACATTTAATATTGAGGTAAAAATATTTTCTTAGTTCGTAGGCACTTCGTCAGAGACTTCTGCACCATCTCCACTGTCAGCTTCTGGGGCGACATTTTCCGTCGGCACACCACCATCGCTTGTTACAACGTTGGTTTTGTAAATAGTCGAAGAGAATAGGCAAAGTACAAACAGAGCCACTACCAAATACCAAGTCGACTTCTCGAGGAAATCAGCTGTCTTCTGCACACCACCAACTTGGCTAGCACCTTGAAAACCAGTTGCTAATCCACCACCTTTAGGATTCTGCACGAGAATAACCAAAGCGAGTAGAATACAAACAACAACGATCAATAACACTATAAACGGTCCCATCTTCTTGAATTACAATTAATTACTTGTTCTTTCCCAGCTTTTTCAACTGGAGTGCAAAATAAATGCTTTTTTCTGGATATTTCAAGCTCAACAGTTTATAAGCTTTCTTAGCCTTCTCAATTTTTCCTTGTTGAGCATAAATCTTAGCCATCGTTTCGGTCACGAAGCTATCATCTTCAATCAAACTTTGCTTGGCCAGATCACTAGAAGAATACTCAGGAGCCCTTGAAGGAGTTATCCTCGGACTACTACGTATAAAGGCCTCAACAAGTTCGTCAGAAGTCAAATTTTGATTCAATTCTTTTCGATCTTCAACATTGAGAGGAGCCGCATCGTGCTCCATAGGCGCTCCGTACCCTATTTTGGCCGCACCCGATAAAAGTCGGCGCGCAAATGGAGACAAATCTGCCTCATCATCCAATTCAGGCGCAGAAATGTTGCCAACCTTTGTAGATGCACGCTCTTCTTCGACGCTTTCTTGAACTTCTTTTTCAATAATCCGGCTTACTGCGCCAGTCAGAATGTCTTTTTCAAGCTCTGGGTCGACCTCTTCAACTTTCCTAGGTACCTCTTCAACAACATTTGCCGAAGGCTGAAGAAGCTCGTCCAAGATTTCTTCCTCAACTTCTTGAGTTTCCACTTCCTGAATTAGAACAGGAGCGGGAGGGTCAATCTCGAATTCCTCAACTTTTGGACTCTCGATAACAGGCACCAATTCTGGCTCTTCGCTTGCCCTTTCCTGAATGTCTTCTTCGACAATAACTCTATCTGCTACGATCGGGTCTTTCTGAAGCGGCTGTACCTGATCATTTGCCGAAGGCTCAATCTTTATTTCCTCCTCAACCACCTCAATTTCTGGAGTCGCTACAACAGGCTCTGGATCCTGAATTTGTGCTGGATCAACCCCTGAGGAAGCCCCGTGGTCATGTAAAAAATCAAAGAGTACTTGTCGGTCATTGACATGCACTGAGGCGCGCTGCAACTGCTCCGGGTAGTCAGGATCATTCCCTTGCATCATGCCCTTGGCCTTGAGCAAATGCGCCACTGAAAACCAGGGGTATTTGGCAATCAACTCGTCCAATTCAGCTAATTGAGCCTTTGAACTGGAATTTTGCTTCGCAACGGTATATAGAGTATCAGGATTCATCACCAATTTCCCAGACTATCGTTGTAAATTGATTGAACTAATTTCTCCATTATCTCGTCCCATAGCACCTGCTCCACCGACAATAAATCCAGTGAACTATCGAAATCGGCGTACTCGGTAAATGACTTGTCGAAACTCTTATCTTTCTCGATCGAATTGGTGTAGGAGAGCTTGATCGTAACAGACAATCGGTTGTACGAAGCCGTTTCGTTGCTCTGTACGGCCGCTGTATTCACCCGATAATCTATGATTGCACCCGCATAATTGAGATCTCCCTTTTGATCGACCAGTGAAAGAGGAGACTGCTGCTGCAATTGATCCTTTAGTTTTTCAGTGATTTGCGTGGCAAAATCCTGACTCGCCATCGGAGTCTGCATTCTAAAAAACTCCACCGACACCGATTCGGCGCCGCTAGTATCAATTCCCGTAAAGGAATAAACTCCGCAACCAGACCAAGCCAATGAGGTGGCAATGAATATGACGAGCAATAATCTCATGTGAAATGCAAACGTGCGCAAATTAGGTCAAATTGTATTCTTTTATCTTACGGTACAGTGTTCTCTCCGAAATTCCGAGCTCTTTGGCTGCATACTTTCGCTTGTTCTTGTGTTTGATGAGCGCCTTCCGAATCAATTCCTTCTCTGTATCTTGAAGTGACAAGGATTCTTCCACGTGAATTTCATGCGGTTCCTCTGAACGGGATTTACCCGGGGGAAGAGCGTACAACAACCCAGCATCTTCAGGCCATCCTTCTTGATCATCGTCCGAATCTGTAAAAACTTTCTTCATCAACGCAGCTGTATTCTCGTTGGACTCTAAGCTACCACCGGAGCGAATCAACTGGAGCACCAATTTCTTCACGTCGTTGAGATCGTTCTTCATGTCAAAGAGAACCTTGTATAATAGGTCTCGTTCAGAAAAATCATCCGAACTACTCTTTTTATTCACGACCATTGGCGTTCGATTGAACTCTTCGCGGGGTAAAAAGTCCAGAAGCGTTTCGGCATCCACCTTGCGATCTTGCAAGACAATGGACATTTGCTCCGTGATGTTTTTGAGCTGACGAATATTTCCGGGCCAGGAGTAGCGCTTTAAGAGTTCAACGGCATCGGCATCGAGCTCAAGAATGGGAATGCGGTATTTTTCGCCAACATCCGTTGTGAATTTTCGAAATAGCAGGTGAACATCTTCGGGTCGTTCTCGCAAACTAGGCATCGCAATGGGCACTTGATTCAGACGATAATACAGGTCTTCTCTGAATTTACCGCGTTGAATTGCCTCGGCCATTTTCACATTGGTAGCTGCCACAACGCGCACATCGGTTTTGATCACTTTCGACGAACCCACACGAATAAACTCCCCTGTTTCAAGAACACGGAGCAATCTCACCTGCGTTTGAATGGGTAAATCGGCTACCTCATCCAAGAAAATTGTTCCACCGTTGGCCACTTCAAAATACCCGAGTCTAGTCCCTTGAGCCCCAGTAAACGCACCTTTTTCGTGACCAAACAACTCAGAATCGATCGTTCCTTCAGGGATTGCACCGCAGTTCACCGCGATATATTCTCCGTGTTTCCTCGAGCTTAATTGATGTATAATTTTGGGCATAACCTCCTTACCAGTGCCACTTTCACCACTGATCAGCACCGAGATGTCGGTTGGTGCAACTTGGGCCGCAACACTCATCGCACGGTTGAGCAAGGGCGAGCTACCTATAATCCCAAACCTCTGTTTGATCGACTGAATTTCTACCTCGTTCTTCATTTTCTTAATTATTAGCCATTCGGCAAATGGACAGCCTCACCTATCAATGTGGTTCTGGTGGCATCTGTTACCATGACATCGACGTAATCACCAGGTTTGAAGTTTTCTTTCGGAAAGACCACGATACAATTTTCACCATTGCGACCACTCATGTGCTCCTTCGATTTTTTCGATAATTTTTCGGCGATCACTCTATGCACCTTGCCAACCATAGCTTTTGTTTTCTTGCCGGTAAACAGCAACTGTTGGTCAATTATTTCCTGCAATCTTCTTCCCTTCACTTCTTCTGGTACGTCATCTTCGAATTTTCTTTCGGCCAAAGTCCGAGGTCTTTCCGAATACGTGTACATATAGGCCATATTGAAACCGACTTCATTCATCAAACTCATGGTATCCCGGTGCTGCTCTTCGGTCTCACCGCAAAATCCGGAAATAATATCTGTAGTAATAGCGCAGTCAGGAATCACATTTCGAATAGCTTCGATTCGTTCTAAGTACCACTCGCGTGTGTAACCGCGGTTCATTTTCTTGAGAATTTCGCTGTTTCCCGACTGAACAGGCAGATGGATGTGGTTGGCTATATTTTCGTACTTCTTGACCATGTGGATCACATCATCTGTAAGGTCTTTTGGATGAGAAGTCGAGAATCGAACACGAAGCTCGGGGCTTATTTGGGCCACCATCTCCATCAGCTGAGCGAAAGTTACGGTTGGTAATTCTTTGTCTTTAATCTCTCCTTTGGCGGTTAGATTCCACTTATAGGAATCCACATTTTGCCCCAAGAGAATAACCTCTTTGTATCCTTGCTCAAGTAATTCTTGGGCTTCTGCTACAATTGATTTAGGATCTCGGCTTCTTTCACGGCCTCTGGTAAAAGGAACCACACAAAACGAACACATATTATCACAGCCACGCATGATGGAAATAAATCCAGACACACCATTGCTGTCCAAGCGGACAGGGGCAACATCAGCATAAGTCTCCTCACGAGAAAGCAGCACATTGACTGCTTTTTGTCCGCCATGTACTTGATCTATCAAACCAGGAAGCTCTCTGTACGCGTCGGGGCCAACTACTAAATCCACCAGTTTTTCCTCTTCCAATAAATTCTCACGCAAACGTTCGGCCATACAACCCAATACGCCTACGACCAAGTGAGGCTTCTTCTTTTTCAGCGATTTGAAAAATCCCAAACGTCGTCTCACACGTTGTTCGGCATTGTCACGAATGGCGCATGTATTAAGAAGAATAACATCTGCCTCCTCAGCATCTCTAGTCGTGCTATATCCAGAATCATCAAGAATCGAAGCCACTATCTCACTGTCAGAAAAATTCATTGCGCAGCCATAACTCTCCAGCAACAATTTCTTTCCAATGACAGAAACACCCTCGCGCATGACAGCTTCTCCTTGTCTTTTTTCGTCTATAACTTTGTTTCCTTCGTTTAGCATTTCCGCGTTTTAAGAGGTCGGCAAAGGTACTCAAATTTCATTGCTCTGCCATATTGACATGATATTGAAACAGGTATTTATTCGTCCGTTAACAAGGTTTAAGACAAGGCCATTCACGAAAATATATTGACAATGATTTGCAGATGACTTGTCAGAAACGAATGCTTTGCCCTTACTTTGCAAAACTGCAACGTGCCATATCAGGCCGTAAGAATTTATAACTATGTCGAAAAATTTAGTGATTGTTGAGTCCCCCGCAAAGGCGAAAACCATCGAGGGATATTTAGGAAAAGATTTCACTGTTAAGTCAAGCTACGGCCACGTCAGGGATCTTCCAACAAATAAGTTGGCGATTGATGTCGAAAAGAATTTCGAACCTCAATATGAGGTGTCTGCCGACAAGAAACAAATCATCAGTGAGCTGAAGAAATTGGCAAAAGCAGCAGATACTGTTTGGCTAGCAACGGATGAGGACCGCGAGGGAGAAGCTATATCGTGGCACTTAATGGAAGCACTAAATTTGAAAAATGATCAGGTAAAGCGAATTGTTTTTCACGAGATAACTAAGACTGCGATTTTGAGCGCAATTGAATCTCCCCGCGAAGTGAATGTGAACCTAGTTCATGCGCAACAAGCCCGACGTGTGTTGGATCGACTTGTTGGATTTGAACTATCTCCAGTACTCTGGAAAAAGGTAAAGCCATCTTTATCTGCCGGACGAGTTCAGAGTGTTGCGGTTAGGATTATTGTAGAGCGTGAGCGTGAGATCATGGACTTCAAGGGCGAATCTTCGTTCCGCGTGGTGGCGGTATTCGAGTCAAACGGACAAGCTTTTAAGGCAGAATTGCCACAACGTTTCTCAACTGAGAAAGAAGCTTATGCCTTTTTGGAAGAGTGTAAGGGTTCTGTTTTTTCGATTGCCGATTTGGAGAAGACTCCAGGCACAAAAAAGCCAGCGGCACCTTTTACCACCTCAACTTTGCAACAAGAGGCAAGTAGAAAACTTGGGTATTCAGTTTCTCGAACAATGGTGATTGCTCAGAAACTCTATGAGAGTGGAAAGATCACCTACATGAGAACTGACTCGGTGAATCTTTCAGACTTGGCATTGAATCAAGCCGAGAGTGTGATAGGATCGATGTACGGAAGTGAATATTCGGAACAAAGAAAATACACCTCAAAAAGCAAAGGAGCTCAAGAAGCTCACGAGGCCATTCGACCAACCGACCTTTCTGTTAAATCGGTGGATGGGGACAGGAACGAGCAGAAATTGTACGAATTAATATGGAAACGTACAGTTGCAAGCCAGATGGCCAATGCTAAATTGGAAAAAACGAACGTGAAAATTGCCATTTCCAAAAGCGACGCATTATTTGTCGCCAAAGGAGAAATCATCACGTTTGAAGGATTCTTAAAGGTATATCTCGAAGGAACGGACGACGATCAGCAGGAAGAGAAGGGAATGCTTCCAGCGCTTACGATAGGCGAAGACCTTGTCGCGAAAGATATTTCAGCAACGGAGAGATTTACGCACCACCCAGCACGATATACGGAGGCTAGCTTGGTAAAAAAACTCGAAGAGCTTGGTATCGGACGTCCGTCGACTTATGCCCCTACCATTTCAACAATTCAAAAGCGAACTTATGTTGAAAAGGAGAGCAGAGAGGGTTCTGAAAGAAAGTATGTAAAGTTAGTATTGGAAGGTTCGGACATTGTCAAGACCGACGAGACAGAAATAACTGGAGCCGAGAAGAACAAACTTTTCCCCACTGATATTGGCATGGTTGTTAATGACTACTTAGTAGAGCATTTCAAGAATATTTTGGATTTTAATTTCACGGCTAAAGTCGAGCAAGAGTTTGACATCATTGCTGAGGGACAATTGAACTGGAATGAAATGATCAAGTCATTCTACGACTCATTCCACACAACCATCGAAAACGCGTTAGAGCACTCCGAAAGAGCAACAGGTGAACGTCTTCTGGGTGTAAGTCCGGATACTGGCAAGAACATATACGCCCGAATAGGTCGCTTTGGACCTATGATTCAAATGGGAGATGCAGACGATGAAGACAAGAAATTTGCCAGTCTGCGCAAGGAGCAAAGCATAGGAACTCTTACATTAGAAGAAGCCCTAGATCTTTTCAAACTACCTAGAAAACTCGGGAAATCGGCGAGTGGAGAGGATATCAGCACGGCGATTGGTCGATTTGGACCGTACGTGAGACAAGGGAAAGTATTTGCTTCTTTACAAGAGGGCGATGATCCACTGACCATTACTTTGGCGCGAGCGGTCGAGTTAATCGACGAACGCATAAGTGCAGTCAAGAAAGCGATTTTGAAAACCTTTGACGAGGATGACAGCATCCAAGTATTGGAAGGAAGATATGGCCCATACATCAAGAAAGACAAGCAAAACATCAAAATACCAAAAGATGTCGAGCCCAAAGATCTTACATATGAGCAAGTGATGGAATTGGTCGAAAAAGCCAAAACAGCACCAAAGAGAAAAGCAAAGGCTAAGGCCAAGAAATAAATGGATATATCGGTATTTTTCACACCATCGACCGTTGAGCTTGAAGACAGCATTACGGATGGAAAAAATCGTCTATACAACGTCATCGCCCGACATACCACAGGCCTTTTTCCGGATTTAACTGGAATTAAAGTCGCCTTCTTTGGTGTGCAAGAGGATCGTAAGGGAACACATGGCGCAGGAAGCGCAAATGGCCCTGATGCAGTACGTAAACGCTTGTACCAACTATTCAAGTTGGATGCTGACCTACCAGTGGCCGACTTAGGTAATATTTTTCAGGGTGAGACCTATGGAGACACCCAATTTGCCATTGAACAAACTGTTGAAGCACTGCTCAAGCAAGATATCATCCCTTTGGTCCTAGGCGGGTCACAGGATCTGACATTGGCCTGCTATAAGGGATATGGCCATTTGGAGCAAACTGTCAACTTGGTGACGATTGACTCACGATTGGACTTCGGGGAACAAGGCGAGGAATTAAACGATGGAAATTATCTGAACCAAATTGTTCTACACCAACCCAATTACCTATTCAATTACAGTAACATAGGCCACCAACGTTACATGGTCGATCCCGAGCTACTGGAATTAATGGACAAATTATTTTTCGACACACTTCGATTGGGTGTAGTGAATGAAAATCTTTGGGAATCTGAGCCTATACTAAGGCAGGCCGATATAGTGAGTCTGGATCTCAACAGTATTCGACGTTCTGATATTCCTGGTTGTCCTAGCGCTGGACCCAATGGATTGTATGCCGAAAAAGCTTGTCAGATGGCACGCTACTCCGGTATAAGTGACAAATTATCTTCCTTCGGAATTTTTGGGTACGATCCATTGAATGACCCAACAGGAACTGGGGCAGAATTGGTCGCGGAATTGGTGTGGTGTTTCCTTGATGGAGTTAAAGATCGCAAATCCGACACACCAATTGGAGATAAAAAAGAATTTGTAAAATATACCGTTCATAGCGAAAGTCATGGACACAATTTGGTCTTTTACAAGAGTGAAAAAAGCGATCGATGGTGGATGGATGTTCCGTATCCCGCAGGGCAAAAAAACAAGTATGAAAGACACCATCTAGTACCATGTACCTACACTGATTATCAGCGTGCTACCAACGAGGACATCCCCGACCGTTGGTGGAAGACGTATCAAAAGCTTACGTGAGTTGGCGACACACTCCTACAAGGCACTTTTGAACCATGCATTATGTTTGGCAAAGTGCAGGAGTTTTTAAAAAAAAAGTGTTGAGAAAACACAATGATTTTTTTTAGAATTTTTGGGGATTAAAAATTTTGTTATTTTAGCCACTTCTCGAAAAACTGTTCGAGGGAACCAAACACCTGTAAATACTAGGAAAGAGGATGAAAAAATGTCTGATCTTACTTCTTCTTGTCGGAGCTTTTGTTGGAACAAGAGCACAACAAGACCCACAATTCACACAGTGGATGTTCGAAAAAATATCGTTCAATCCGGCTGCAGCGGGCATAGAACAGATGCATTGCATCAGTATGTTTTACCGCGATCAGTGGGACGGTTTTGACCGTGACCCCAAAATTGGCTTGTTTAATTACGGCGGAAAAGTTGGCGACCTTCCAGTAGGAGTTGGTCTTACATTATTCAGTGAGACACTCGGACAGGAAAGAAACGCCATATTTAAAGTTTCTGGAAACTACCAATTGGGATTAGCCAACGACAATATCTTATCGATGGGACTTTCCTTCGGTGGATACAACAAGCGTTTGGGTAATTCGTGGATAGCAATTGACCCGGTAGAGGATGATATTGCCATCAACAATCAGGAAATAAGTGCTACAAGTTTTGACTTGGGCATCGGTGTGATGTTTGCGAAGAATAATAAATACTACGCGGGTATTTCTGCCACTCACTTGACTGGACAAGACCTGAAAGACATGAATATAAAGATGTCCCAGCACTTGTACATTATGGGAGGGTATAATTTTGATTTGACTAGTTCATTGCAATTGCGCTCAAACATTTTAGCCAAGTCTGACTTGAATGTAATGACCTTCGATTTAAATGCGAATGTTTTGTGGAATGACATGGCATGGGCGGGTATCTCTTACCGTTACGGTGATGCGATTGCTCCAATGGCAGGATTCCAGATGGCATGGACAGGAGGATCGGGTTATTCGAAGATCCCACAGAAAGTAATGATAGGATATTCATATGACGCAACTACCTCTGAAATTAGGACCTATAGTTCTGGTTCTCATGAGATATTTGTAACTTACTGCTTTAATTTAATCTCGACTCCGCCACAAAATCGCCACGCGAATCCGAGATTCTTATAATAAATTGAAACATTAGGGGTTATATACTCGTAGTTTAAAACTTAGAAACCTGCTTCTCTATTATAGGATTTTTAGTACTCACGTTACTAAAGAAAGGAAATCATGAAAAAGTCGTTTTACCTGCTCGTACTGCTGCTGCTCTCTTTGTCCGGGTGTTTACCTGGCCCAAGCGGTCATGTAGTTGGGGTACACCCAAGGGAAGACTGGGTCCAAGTCAATCCGTACGGAATGAATTACATCCACTTTGGTTCTTACACAATGGGACCAAGTGATCAAGATGTACCATGGGCTCACAACGCACGGTCAAAAACCGTGACCATTCCCGCATTTTACATTGACATTCACGAAATCTCGAACAACGAGTATCGTCAATTTGTCTACTATGTGAGAGATTCATTGTATCTCGATGCATTGGCCAACAATGATGATGATCGTTTCTTCTACTCGGAAGATGAGTTGGGTCGTGAATTAGATCGATTCATTGACAAAGGTTATGTCCTCAATTGGGAGGAGCAAATCGATTGGGAAGAGGAAGATGTGTTTGATCTTCTCTATGACGAATTCTTTTTACAAGGATCTGATCGCTTCTACAATCGACGTCAGCTAGACAGCCGAAAACTTCAGTACACCTATTGGTGGATTGATTTCAAAAGCGCTGCCAACAAGTCGAACAAAGATGAAGAGTACGGCGAGATCAACTCGTTGAATCAACTGCACTCGGTGCGCGGACACAGTGACCGTTCACAGTTCATCATTCAAGAGTCGATTAATGTTTATCCGGACACCTTGTGTTGGGTACACGATTTCACGTATGGATTTAATGAGCCATTGACAGAACATTATTTCTGGCATCCGGCATATGACGACTATCCAGTTGTGGGTATTTCATGGGGACAAGCGAAAGCTTTTAACGCATGGAGAACTCAGATACTGAACGAGTGGCATATGAGTAACGGTGAGTCTATGGTTCAACGTTTTAGAATGCCTTCTGAGGCCGAATGGGAGTTTGCTGCACGAGGTGGGCTGGAATTAGCACCATTCCCTTGGGGTGGCCCTTATTTGAGAAATATTCAAGGTTGTCCTTTGGCCAACTTTAAACCAATGCGTGGTGACTACGTTGAGGACAATGGATGTTACACCGTACCAACAGATTCATATTCACCAAATGACTATGGCTTATTCTGCATGGCTGGAAACGTGTCAGAATGGACCAACACAGCATTTGATGAATCTATCTACGAGTTTTCGCATGATATGAGTCCTGAATACGAGTACCATGCAAAAATTGATGATCCACCGTCGTTGAAGCGTAAAGTAATACGTGGCGGATCTTGGAAGGACATTGGGTTTTACTGTCAGACAGGAACTCGTTCTTTCGAATACCAGGACACAGCGAAGTCATATATTGGCTTTCGAAGTGTAATGTCTTATCTAGGCCGTGGAAAGAGTGTATCCCCAGAGGATTTCAACGCTCCATGATATAACTAAATCGAATTATTTTAGAAAAATAGGCTCCGCTTATTTCTCATCAAAACCAAAAGCAAGATTAAAATATGAAACCGGGAAGTAAAAGATGGAAGCAGTTTATGGCCAAATTGTATGGTTGGGGAGCTGCGATTGTAATTATTGGCGCATTGTTCAAGATTGAGCACTGGACTGGAGCCTCTACATTCTTGATTATTGGACTATCGACTGAAGCGTTTATCTTCTTCATGTCGGCATTTGAGCCTTTGCATGAGGAACCGGACTGGTCTCTTGTATATCCTGAACTCGCCACTGGGGAGAGTAGAGATGGATCACACAAGCCTTCTGGCTCATTGACTGAGCAATTGGATGGCATGTTGTCAGAAGCTAAGATCGGACCAGAATTGATTGAGAGTTTGGGATCGGGTATGCGAGCTTTAAGTGATCAGGCCAAAGAAATTGGTAACATCACTGACGCAAGTGTAGCTACAAAAGAATACAGTTCTAGTTTGAGAGGAGCATCTGAAAAAGTATCAGAGCTTTCAGAAACGTACAAAGCAGCTTCTGAATCATTGGTTGGACTTTCTAGTCAGGCCGAAGCAGGAGCTTCAACTGGAGAACATTTGCGTAAGATGAGTACAAATCTTTCTTCATTGAATGAAATGTATGAATTGCAACTAGCCGAGCTAGAGCGCACACGTGCAATGTATTCAGGCATGGGCGAGTTGATTTCGAACTTGAACGATTCTGTTGCCGATACGCGCAAGTACAAGGAGAATATCGCCGAGCTTGCTGAAAATCTACAGTCTCTTAATACGGTTTACAACAATATGCTTAACGCCATGGGTTCTGGTGTCAAGCAGGGAGCCTAACTAACGAGCGTACGCTAATCACCTTAAAATTAACGTAACTCATGTCAGGAGAAAAACTATCCCCAAGGCAAATGATGATTGGTATGATGTACCTAGTACTGACTGCCATGCTTGCCATGAACATTTCCAAGGAAGTACTCCTTGGATTTGTTAAAGTGAACGACAAATTGGGCCAATCGAATAAGACTATTAATGCTCAGTCGAATTCAATTTGGAGTTCATTTGAAAATAAATATGCAACGAACAAACAAAAGGTAGGTCCGTTCTACGAAAAAGCAGAAGAAGCCAAGAAAAAGGCTGATGAGATGATCCAGTATGTGAAGAACATGCAGGCATTCTCAATTGCTTCTTCAGAAAAGAAACCTGCTTCTTGGCAAGACTATATTGCAAGAAGTGAGGATATGGGAGCGGATACGGTATTCAATATTTTGAATATTGACAAGAAGGACGAGTATCAAGAGCTTACAGCCAAATTGGTTGGAGCTGATGCTAAAAACCCGAAGACTGCCGATGATAAAAGTCCATTTACTGCGGCCGATTTAAAGACTAATTTGGAAGGATTTCGAGATTATCTCAAGTCTATCCAAGTGACCAACTTCACTGGCCAAAAATGGCAGCCATCGCAAAGTTTTGTCAACGGTGTCGACAAAGCTTTCAAGTACGAAGACGCTAAAGAAGGAGAACACGTTAAGAAGTGGGAAGAGATTCAATTCTTCGATGTTCCTTTGGCTGCGGTAATCGCTTATTTGTCTTCTATCCAATTGGATGTTGAGAACGCCAAAGCGAATATACTTTCGGAGCTGTTAAGCGGTGTAGAAGGAAAGGACTACAAGTTCACCAACTTGACTCCTCTCGTAATTCCGCAAACGAACTATGTACTACGAGGTGATACCTTCCGTGCAGATGTTCTACTTGCCGCTTACGATGCCTCGAATGCTCCACAAATTTACGTGGACAGTCAAGACTTCAATGGCGATAGTACAATGTACCAAATAGCTGAAGGCGAACAACCCATTAAGGTAGGTGCAGATGGTCTTGGAAAATTGACTATCCCTACTGGTTCACTCTCTACTGCTGATCACGCCTATAAAGGTTTGATCAAGTATCGAGGTCCAAGTGGTGAAATTGAAGATTGGCCATTTTATGTCAATCCTTTTACTGTAGCAGAAGCCAACTTGGTAATTGAACCTACAGCGATGAACGTGTTCTACCGAGGAATTGACAATCCAGTAGCCATAGCTGTACCTGGTGTTGCATCAGACAAGATTTCAGCTACATGTGCTGGTCACAACCTGAGATCTGGGTCGAAGCAAGGTGAATGGATTATCAAACCTGGTCAAGGAAAGGAAGCAAATATTAGTGTATCGGCAACTATGCCTGATGGTTCTAAGAAGAGCTTCCCAGTGAAGAACTTCCGTGTGAAGCCTATTCCTGATCCAGAACCGCGATTTGGTGGTAAAACGCCATCGGATAACTCGATCAAGCGTGATGACTTTGTCATTACTCCTGGTATACGTGCCGACATGAAGAACTTTGAGTTTGACGTGAAAGTGAGCGTAAAGTCCTTTACTATGGTTTTTATCAAAGGAGGTCAGTACATCGAGCGTAAATCAAACTCCAATCAGGTTACTTCAGAAATGAAGGCCATGATGGATAAGGTGAAGCGAGGTGAAAAGGTCTACATTGAGGAAATTATGGTTACGATGCCTGATGGAACAACTAGAAAGTTGGCCAATATGGGATTGAAGATCACCTAATTTAAAAATAGAAGTCATGAAAAAGTTTTTTCTATCGTCGATTTCTGCTGTTGCTCTACTTGTCCTAGTAACAGGAAGTGTTAATGCACAAGTGCAAACCGTTTTGGATGGTGCTTATGTCAAAGAGCACAACGCTACTAAACGTGTCGTTGCCTACCCACACCTAAGGGAAGCTGATGTCATGTGGGCTCATCGCGTGTGGCGGATAGTTGATTTGAGAGAAAAAATCAATCATCAGTTGTACTTTCCAATTGAAGAGATAGAAGACCGTAAAAGTCTTTTTGATGTAATCAAGCATGCTCTTCTCGTGGAAGGTTCATTGACTGCTTATGGCCTCGGACCAACCGAGACCGATGATGAGTTTCGATTCCCTATGCAACCGACTGGATTGGATTCAATGTTGAATCCAACCGTTACGCGCTACATCGAGGATTTGGATACAGGAGAAAAGACTCCAGTAACCAATAGCGAGCCCATCAAGTCTATCGATATCACTCAGTACAAGATCAAAGAGGATTGGGTATTCGATAAGCAGCGTTCTGAGCGTTATGTTCGTATTATAGGAATTGCTCCTATGATGCAAATGTTTGGCGAAGACGGTGAGTCAAGAGGTTACAAAACCTTGTTCTGGTTGTACTTTCCAGAATGTCGTTATGTATTTGCCAACTGGGATGTTTTCAACTTGCAAAATGATGCTCAAAGAAGAACCTTCGAGGATATCTTCCAACAGCGTATGTTTGCCAGTTATATCGTGAAAGAGTCCAACGTGTACAATCGTGCAATTGCCGATTATGCGAATGGTATGGACGAGCTCTTGGAATCGGAAAGAATCAAGAATGAACTTTTCCTGATCGAGCACGATCTATGGCACTACTAGAATATTAAAATAAGAATTAAGGCGCCCCACTACGCGGGCGCCTTTTTTATGCTTGAATTTTTATGGTATCTGTTTCAAACTTAACAGTAGTTTTTGGAGAGCAAGTCTTATTCGATTCAATCTCCTTCTTTGTCACCGAAAAAGACAAAGTAGGCTTGGTCGGTAAAAATGGAGCAGGGAAAAGTACCCTGCTCAAAGTAATTGCCGGCTTGCAAAACGCCGATGGCGGTGACGTGAGCATGCCCAATGATGCACTCGTTGGTTACTTGCCCCAAGAGCTCGCTCTCGCGCCTACTCGAAGTGTTGCTCAAGAGGCGGCTCTAGCCTTCAAAGAACTCAATCAACTAGAAGCAAGATCGCAGCAAATCGCAACTGCCCTGGCTACCCGAGAAGATTATGAAACAGAATCCTACCACAATCTGATTACAGAACTGAATGACGTAAATGACCGATTGCATATTCTGGACGCCGGAAAATCGGAAGAGAACATTGCTCGCATACTGAAAGGTCTTGGATTCACCGACGAAGATTTGGACCAGCCACTTTCAACTTTTAGCGGAGGATGGCAAATGCGCGTTGAGCTCGCCAAATTACTCTTGCAACAACCGCAAGTACTTCTTCTAGATGAGCCGACGAACCATCTTGACATACTAAGCATTCAATGGCTCGAGAACTTCCTCAAAACGTACTCTGGGGCAATCATTCTCATCTCCCATGACAAGGCCTTTCTAGACAACCTTACGAACCGAACTATTGAAATCGCCAATAGTAAGATTTACGATTTCAAATTTGCATACAGCAAGTATTTGGTTGCGCGAGAAGATGATCTTGAGAAGCAATTGCAAGCATACAAGAATCAGCAAAAGTACATTCAAGACACCAAGGTTCTGATTGACAAGTTCAGGGCGAAGAAAAACAAAGCAGCATTTGCGCAGTCGCTAATAAAAAAACTTGATAAGCTGGAGTTGATAGATGTGGACGACTTTCTTCGACCCGCATTCAATTTGAACTTCCCCTCCTCTCCTCGTTCGGGAAAAGTTGCCCTCCAAGCAGAGAATCTATCCAAATCGTACGGACATAAAAAGGTATTTCAGAATCTTGATTTGATTGTAGCCCGTGGAACAAAACTGGCTATAGTAGGAAAGAATGGCGCAGGTAAAACAACTTTTACCAAAATCGTCATGGGCACTGAAAAAGCCGACGGTGACATTACCATCGGTCACAACATTCAAATAGGCTATTACGCCCAGAATCAAGCGGAGAGCCTGGACGGAGAGAAAACTGTGCTCCAAACGATCGAAGACGAGTCAACAGAATACATTAAAGCCACACCGAGAGCACTTCTTGGAAACTTCTTGTTTAGCGGTGATGACGTCGAGAAGAAAGTCAAAGTATTGTCAGGTGGTGAAAAGGCGAGATTGGCCATGTGTAAGCTTATGCTGGAACCTATCAATCTGCTTATTCTCGATGAGCCTACGAACCACTTGGACATTCAATCGAAGGAAGTCTTGAAAAAAGCACTTGCGGCGTATGACGGTACCTTAATCGTCGTGAGTCACGATAGAGATTTCTTGCACGGACTTGCCGACGTGGTGTATGAAGTTACACCTAGCGGAATGAAGGAACATTTGGGAGATATTTACGAATTCCTTCAATCTAAGAATGCAGAAAGCATCGCTCAATACGAGGGAGATGTGATGAAAGAAAAGGCCAAGCAGAAAGATCAGAGCTCGCAAAAGCTAGGGTATGATGAACGGAAGGAAAAGAAAAAAGAATATCGTCGATTACAAAATTTAGTCTCAAAAAGCGAGAGCCGTATCACTGAACTAGAGAAGAAGATCGCCGAGGCCGATAAGGAGATGGCAGGTCTGGACTATAGCGATGAAGCGAAGACAGGAAAGCTACTTGCCGAATATGAAAAAATGAAAAAAGAACTCGATTCTACACTTGCGACTTGGGAAGAGGCAGGGCAAGAGTTAGATGCCTTCGACACGTCGGTCTTAGAATGAGTCTTTGTAGGTAGTAATGTACTTCTCCCAACGATCTAGCACCTCCAAATAGTTATCGGGCATCTCTTTTTCGAAATACATCCACTCACCCGTTGTTGGATGCGTAAAACCGAGGCTAAAGGCATGAAGTGCTTGTCCGGGAAGTAGTTTAAAAGAGTTCTCAATGAACTGCTTGTATTTCGTAAAAGTGGTCCCTTTTAAAATCTTATCTCCTCCGTATTCTTTGTCGTTGAATAACGGATGTTTGATATGCTGCATGTGAACACGAATCTGATGGGTTCGCCCCGTTTCAAGCTGGCATTCGACCAAAGTGACATATCCGTATCTTTTAATCACCCGATAATGGGTGACGGCATGTTTTCCGTAATCGCCGTCGGGGAAAACGGTCATGACTTTTCGGTTCTTGAGCGACCTCCCCAAGTGACCAGTAACAGTTCCGTCTTCTTCGATATCTCCCCAGACTAAGGCTCTGTACTTCCGTTCGATTGTTCGGTGATAAAACTGTTCCCCAAGCTTCATCATGGCCTCTTCAGTCTTTCCTACAACCATCACACCAGACGTATTCTTATCTAATCGATGAACCAATCCCGGCCGGGGTTCAGGTTGATTGTCGGAGCTTGGTAAATTACCAAAATGGAAGATTAATGCATTTACAAGTGTCCCTGAGTAATTTCCATATCCAGGATGCACGACAATTTCGGTTGGCTTATTGAGCACCACAATGGCATCATCCTCATACAATATATCCAAAGGAATATCTTCGGGTATTAGTTCGAGGTTGCGAACGGGGTAGGGTAACTCAACGGTTAAAACGTCTTCTGGCTTAACCTTGTAATTCGATTTAATGGGTTGACCATTGGCCTTTACGAAACCGGCCTTGGCAGCCTCTTGAATCTGATTTCTCGATGTATTGGCCAGTCGGTCCTTCAGGAATAAATCTGCCCGAATGGCCGTCTGCCCTGGATCGCAAACAATACGATGATGCTCGTATAATTCCTCGTCCCCAATCTCCTCATTTTCTTCGGTCATCTTACAGTTTCATCAAGCGTTCGTGAATAACACGTCCATCCTCCGTTCTTACCTCAAGTATGTAAACTCCTTGAGCTAAGTCTTGGATAGAAATTTGTTGAAGGCCTTGCAAATCACCCCGTGTCATAATCAACTTTCCACTTTGGTTGTATACACTCAGACTATATGACCCGAGCCCTGTCGGCACTTCAATATTAACATTGTCCGAAGTAGGATTGGGATAAATTCCCACTTGTGCTGCCAAATCTTCTTCAACGCTGTTCCAAACAAATGACTTACCCGATTTAAACACTGGACGAATCATGAGTGATCCAGTAATACTCGAAGCTTGCCACGAGGCACCTATTCCAAGCTGATAGAATAATCTTCCCGGATTCTGGTTGGTATTCTTGTCGTTTCCGACATTGAGGCTATTGTCTCCTTGCTGTACCCATCCGACGTAAATAGTTCCATCTACGCCTATCGGATCATCATATTCGTAATACGCATACTTGTTGTATCCGTGATCGTAGTATTTCGGGTAATTAAAGGTAAATATGGTAGCAAGCTCCTCCCCTGGCACACCTCCATTGTCATCCCAAGCTCTAAGAATAAAAGATTCGGTGCTCTGATCGTCGACAAAAGGAATCCAGTGGACGAACAAGCCTAGAAGTGTGTCTTCTTTTGCAAGTTGATACTTCATGGCAATTTTGCCCCCACCTGTAGTCAAGCCATATGCACGTTCGGCCGTTCCATCGTCATAGGCGTAATAGTTGGTGAAATTCTGTTCGAATGAAATTGTGTCATTCGAGGTAACAATATCGGATGTCTCATGGTAGTAGTTCACAGAGAAAATCGCGCAAGTATCATTCACATTTGTATCGAACACGTCATTACCTATGGGGAAGTACGATTGCGGGTTGATGATGTCCACACCGTTGGTAATTGAATAATCGTTGGGATGATCCCATGATTGATCTTCGTAATCTATTCGATAACCCGACTGGAAATTAACCGCTGTTTCTGACAAATTTCTTTGAGCCGCTCTGGTTGTGTCCTCCAAATAGAGCGCAGGATTTTCCAGAAAATGGGTCCATGGCATAGCTGTAAAATCGCGAAGCAGGGTATTTTCTTCTTCCATGAAAGCTAGGTCCTGAATAGGCGCGTTCTCGGGATCTACATTTGCGGCAAGCTCTACATAGTCGATGTGCCAGTGATCAACGCTACCGCTCAATGTGGAATAATTTATAAATCGAAATTTGAAACCATCTAAGAAATAGGTATTGCCAAATTCCGCATCTTGAATCGGGATAAAAACGCGTTGAAATTCTGCAGGTAAGGTACCACCAGGAATTGACCATCTTCTGATCCATCCTCCTCCACCGGAGTTGTTCCAAAACTCAACCACAAGCGAATCCTGCTCGTCCGGCTTATTTCCCAAACCTCCTCCTTGGTAGAAAAAAGAGAGATATACATTATCAAGCGAATCCAATCCAGCTAAATTCAATGGAACAGACGTTAGTGTGTCGGCAGTACCATACGCGTCGGCCGAAACAAAATCGTACGGATAGCCATTGCTTTTTAATCCGTCGAAAGTAGCGACGCCAACGGTTGGAGGTTGAATGGGGAAGTTGCTATTGATAAATACATTGTCATCTTCCCAACGTTGCCATTCCACAGGAATATCTGGATTATCAGTTGGTAAAGAGTATCGCGAGAAATCGTCAAAAAAGGGAAGAGACATGCTTCCTCCTCCGCGCTGTTGTCTAGCTTGAAATTGACTCTCTTTCTCGGCGTTTTCAATAAGAGTTGGGTTAACATCTAGATATCTCTCAACTTCCTGAGCTTGACCAAAATTCGATAGCAATAGAGCGGTTCCTGCAAAAAACCATTTAATTCCCTTTATCATATTTCAAATTTAAAGTATCTGGCGCTTGCGGAGAAATGCGCTTGGTGCTTAGGAAAACATCGACGTTGCCGCCGATTGTAATTGAATTCTCCCCACCTGGTTTTGGTTCTTGCATATACACTCTCGCCAATGAACTGTCCATCTTTGAAGCGACGTCTGCAGTATAGAACGGCTGACCTAGTGATAAATTGGCTCTTCCCAGCACTTTTTGGGCACTATCCAATGTCATCCCGTACAAAGATGGTACAGCTACTTTTTGATTTCCCCTCCTGCCGATAACCAAGGTTACCTTCTCTCCTGGTTTTACAAGTGCGTCTTCTTCCAATTTCTTGCCGTTCTGAGTGACCTTGATAACGCAGTCATGCAACAGGACGTTGGGCTGAAATGTGGTATCAACCGCAATCCCCTTGTTGTTCAGCTTGATCATGGCTATTTTGAAATTCAACCCTTCCTTGATGTTCAGCTTTACGGCTTCTGGGGCGTGCTTGTACACAGTAAGATATACTGAGCGGCCAGATTTCACCTTCACTTCAGCGGAAGGCTCTTGTCGCAAAATTGTACCGCCTACACCTTGGTCGGACCACACGGAATCGATAATCAGAAATTCAAGGCTAGACTCCGCGAACTTTTCTTGGGCTTCTTCGATGGATAGATCAAGGACATTTGGCACTAGGACAAAATCATCGTGACCTGTATACCATTTCAGACCAAACCAAGCCGAAAACACGGCTACCAAAACAAAGAAGATCGCCAGAATCAGATTCTTACCAAACGTTTTACTCACTATGAATTTAAGTAGTTTCATGCACTGTGACTAACTGACAACGCCCAAAGGTAGTTATTTGGTATTGTGTAATCGTCTTACCCATTTTTTGAAGGCAAAAAGCGATTATTCGCTTTTGTGTGCCATTGCTTCACCAATAACATTATCGTAGATCGCTTTTGCATCATCGATAAATCCAAAGTGCTTTTCATCAACGACCAATTTGCCTCTTGTTACGTGACCCAACAAGGTTATTTCAACTCCATGTTCAACTACTGTGTCAATGAATTCATCTTCGTAGTCTTCGGTTACTGAAACAACGATTCGACTTTGAGACTCCCCAAATAGGAAGGCATCCTCACGAATTTCAGAATCCGTTACGATGTCAAATCCAAGTCCGCGTGGCATGCCCATTTCACATAGCGTGATGTACAAACCGCCGTCCGACACGTCATGGATGGCATTGACGAGATTGTTTTTAATCAACTCTTTGACACAACCTTGCAACGTAAGCTCTTCCTTCATATCAAAGTAGGGAGCTGGTGAATTCAAGATACCATGAATGCTGTGCAAGTATTCAGAAGAATTCACATCGTTTCGGGCTGTTCCGAGTAAGAAAATCAAATCTCCTTTGTACTTAAAATCCAGGGTAGCTTGTAAATTCTGGTGAGCTAGGATACCGATCATACCGATCGTAGGCGTTGGAAATACGGGAAGCGCACCGCCATCTTCTCCAGCAGTTTGATTGTAAAAGCTCACATTACCTCCAGTCACAGGTGTTTTTAACGCTTCACAGGCTTTACCCATTCCTTTGATTGCTCCTTCAAATTGCCAATAAACCTCTGGATTGTATGGATTTCCGAAGTTCAGGCAATTTGTTACTGCCGAAGGCTCACCTCCAGCGCAAACGATATTTCTTGCCGCTTCAGCAACTGCTATTTCCGTTCCTTTCTCAGGATCATTGTACACGTATCTGGCGTTGCAGTCAACTGTCATGGCCAAGGCCTTATTGCTGCCCTTGATGTTTACGATAGCCGCATCAGCTGGCTTGTTGGTCGACATATTATTCGTTCCAACCATGGTATCATATTGCTCCCACACCCAGCGTTTCGAACAGATATTCGGATTGGCTAAAAGCTGACGCGCCACCACTACTAAATCTGAAGGCTCAGCGATTTGATCCAAGGTGAATTTTTGTCCTTCAGCATAATAAGCCGGCTCCTTCGATTCACGAGTATACACCGGAGCTCCTCCTCCAAGCACTAATGAATCGGCAGGAACTTCTACAACTTTTTCGCCATGCATGTAAATTCGAAGCATAGGACCTTCAGTCACCACACCAATTTGCACAGCATGCAGATCCCATTTCTCAAAAATATCTTCAACGATCTGCTCCTTGCCTTTTTGAACTACTACCAGCATTCGTTCTTGAGACTCAGACATCAAAATCTCGAATGGCTTCATGTCGGCCTGGCGCAAGGGAACTTTATCCAACTGGATATCCATGCCAACACCTCCTCCAGCGCTCATTTCCGATGTAGAGCACGTAATTCCGGCTGCGCCCATATCTTGCATGCCCACTACTGCATCTGTTTCGGCCAACTCCATCGACGCTTCAAGTAAAAGTTTTTCCTGAAATGGATCACCTACTTGAACACTTGGTAAATCGTCGGCAGAATCGGCGGAAATATCTTTGGATGCAAACGACGCTCCTTGAATACCATCTTTTCCGGTAGCCGATCCAACAATGTAAACTGCGTTACCTGGACCTTTGGCTTTCGCCGAAATAACGTTTTTGGTTTTTACGATTCCCACCGACATCGCATTGACCAATGGATTGACTTGATAGGTTTCATCGAAGAAAACCTCACCAGCTACTACCGGCACACCAAAAGCATTCCCGTAGTCACCAATTCCTTTCACAACACCCTCCAACAACCATTTGGTTTTGTCGTCATCCAACTTACCAAAACGCAGTGAATTCAACTGAGCTATCGGGCGAGCTCCCATAGTGAAGATATCGCGATTGATACCTCCTACTCCTGTGGCTGCTCCTTGATATGGCTCAATCGCCGAAGGATGATTATGTGATTCAATTTTAAAAGCACAGCCCAGTCCTTCACCAATATCGACAAGTCCAGCGTTCTCTTCTCCGGCTTTAACCAACATATGCGGACCATCCTTTGGGAGAGTCTTCAATAAATTGATCGAGTTTTTATAAGAACAATGCTCACTCCACATTACGGAGTAAATACACATCTCAGTGAAGTTGGGAGTCCGACCAAGGACTTTTATAATATCATTGAATTCAGCCTCTTGCAGGCCCATTTCTTTTGCTTGGTCTAATGTTGCTAGTTGTTCGGTGGAAGTTGCCATGTGCTTCAGAATTTAAGGTGCAAATGTACGCCATCCTTATGGAAAAGTCGGCCTGAATTATCAACGTTTAACTCACTACATTCCCTTCCAAAGGTTTTATAAATTGCACAACAAACATTTATACTATGCGAGTTGTCCTCCAGCGTGTTTCGAGTGCTTCGGTAACCATTGACAATCAGGTTAAAGGAAAAATTGGTTTGGGTTATCTTCTATTGGCAGGAATTGAAAGCCGAGATTCGAGTGCGGATATTGAATGGATGGCGAAAAAAATCTTGTCTCTAAGAGTATTCTCGGATGCAGAAGGAAAGATGAACTTGGATATTGAACAAGTCGGTGGAAGCATCTTGGTCGTAAGTCAATTTACTTTGCATGCGCAAATAAAAAAAGGAACTCGGCCATCTTTCATCAAAGCAGCGCATCCCGATCAAGCCATTCCTTTGTACGAGGAATTCATTGAGGTACTTGCCCGCCTATCAACGAAAAAAATTGAAACCGGTGAGTTTGGCGCATCCATGGAAGTTAATCTGGTAAATGACGGCCCGGTCACCATCCTGCTAGATACACACAACAAAGAATAGATCACTTATTGCACCACCAATCGCTGACTATCGACTACCGCGCCTTGGCGGTCAATCAATCGAATTAGATACATTCCCGCATCTTCAAATGAGATCTTGCTGAGCGCCAACAATTCATTGCTTTCAAATTCACTGACCGTTCGGCCCTCCAGCGTTGACACGACGCATTTCATCCCTTCCGTGAGATGTAGAAACTTAATTTGCAAGTCGCGATTCACGGCAATTGGATTGGGAGAAAGTACAAATCCAATCTGCGGCTTATGCACTACGCTAATACCGTCAGAAAACCTCGTGTTGCCGTCGAAATCCATTTGCCGAAGGCGGTAATAATTGATGCCAAATAGGGCCTTCGAATGGAGATATTGATACTTTCGTAACTCAAAAGAATCTCCCGCACCTTGCACCATGGCGACTTCTTGCCATTGAGTTGCATCCAAACTATGCTCGAGAACAAAGAGTGCATTGTCTTGTTCAGAAACCGTTTCCCACTGAACCAACACTCCTTCATGCAATGACTCACCACCCAAACTCAATAAATCAACTGGAAGCATGATCGGCTCACAACTCACCTCAGCAGTACCACCAAATTCCAAGGGAACATTCGACGTAACCGACGAATAATTGGAGAAACAAATCAGATAAATATCACCAGCTTCGACCCATAGAGGCGGCTCGTAATTTGAAGCATCTCCACCCGCAGGCAAAGCACCTGCCAATCCCGTTCCTCCACTAGCAACCCCATTCCAATTGCACCGAATAGGCGCCTGCAGGTCTCCTATAATATTGCCACACGTATTCTCATCAAAGGTCCACATAGCCCAGTCATAAAAACCAGCCTGTGTACCCAGTCCGCCAAAAACAAATTCCAACCAACCTCCAACGGCAATATTGACCGTCATCCAGGTGCTGTTTAATTCTTGACTTTGCAGACAACCATAATTGGTTGTACCCCATGGGTTAAAAGACGTAAAACCATCATAATAAGGGTTGCTGACACTGCCTGATGCTGGAATTTCGTAGACACTTCCGTACCCGTTCGGATCTACATAAAAATCGATATCAGTGCAAACATCAATGGCGTCGTGGCAATCTGAAGCTGTCACAGGTTCGGGAAAATCACAATCTGCCCCACCGATTGCCACACCAGCGGTTCCTGAAGCACCAGCTGCCAAAGTACCACTGTCAATTACAACTCCAAGCCCATCGGTAATCGTCCAAACGGCACCATTCCAACCATCGCCAAAAGCGTCGATCATATTGACCGAGTAACAACCTGCCTCCAGACAAATGGTATTCGTTGTGGGAGCGGCTCCCGAAGCTACAGTTCCAAAATCTCCTGTAACATTCCATGATATTTCACTATCGAAGGACCCTCCCCCCACAGAAATCCAATAATCATCACAGGGCCCACCACTTCCACATGTCCCCGAACCTACGGGGAAACTTGTTGTTTCGGAAAAGCCATCGACAAGTGTATTGCTCGAAATTACATTTCCGAGCGCATCGGTTATGACAAACTGTCCCCCGTTCCATCCATCACCGAAAGAATCTATCATGGATAAGGTGAAGCATCCATCGGCGACACATATTGAACCTGCATACGGAGCAGTACCCGAACCTAAAGTAGTTCCTGAATCATCAACCAGACTCCATGATATTTCACTATCAAAAGTACCTCCTCCCACAGAGATGAAATATTCCGTCTCAGCACAAGGCGGTCCACAGCTTCCGCCGTTCAATGCCATTGTTTGACTGCTCGAAGAACCCGCCGCCAATGTTCCAGAAAACACCACACCCGAAGTGCCAGTTATTGTGATTACCGCGCCATTCCAACCATCTCCAAAGGAATCCGACATTACAAGCGTGTAACAATCGGCAGCCAAGCAATAAACGGTGGATACGGGAGCACCACCAGAAGCAACCAAACCTGAAGAACTTCCAGTAAGAGACCAAGAAATTTCACTATCAAACGAACCTCCTCCAACTGTAATTGTGAAATTAGAGCATTGCGCGCTCGCCTCTGGGGCAACCAGAATCAACAATAACGATATGTAGAAGACAAATCTCATTTCTCTTCCTCGCTGTATTGCTGAAAACCACATTTCTTTGGATCAATGGGCTCAATAAGATCTTGTCCGTGAATGCCAGAATTCAAACAGTCCACATCAAAACCAATCTCTGTGAAGTAGGCTGTAATGAAGTCTGCCGCTTGTGTCGAACTACAAATTGCCAAGTAGTTCTTGGTATTGAAATCGGTGCGAGACATGTAAATCTCGTTTGACGCTTTCAAGGTTGAGTCAATGTGAGCGCCGGTATAGTCGCTATTTCCGTGAAATACAAATTGTACGAAGTACCTATCCTGCGCACATAATTGAGCAGGCAGAAAATAGGACAGCACCCCAAGGAGTATGAGAAATTTTAGCAGACGGTTATACATAGTCAAGGTCAACGAAGTGAATTGTTATCTTTCCGATCCCAAATCACCTACTTGTAAATATACGAATAAAAGCTGGTAAACGTAAGTGAGCCACCAACTCGAATAGCCCATGACTATTGAAGAAGCCCAAAAAAAAGTAGATCATTGGATCAACACAATCGGCGTTCGCTATTTTTCTGAACTGACAAACATGGCCATGCTCACAGAAGAAGTTGGCGAAGTTGCGAGAATCATCGCTCGACGCTATGGCGAGCAATCGGAAAAAGAAAGCGACAAACAGGTAGATTTGGCAGATGAAATGGCTGATGTCCTCTGGGTGCTGATTTGTCTGGCAAACCAAACTGGAATCGACCTAACCGAGGCATTTGAAAAAAACATGCAGAAGAAAACCGCGCGAGACGGCGACCGCCACCTCAACAATCCAAAGATAAATTGACATGAAATTCATTCGTTTAACACTGCTTTTACTAGCAACGATCAGCACCATTTGCCTTCAGGCGCAAAAAAATAAATCCAATCAAGCTACACCAGGACATGCCCGCATGCACAACGAAGAACTGCGTGCCGAACTGGATAAAAAATCCTTGGTAAATGGCATTCCATTTCGATCGGTGGGGCCGACAATCATGAGCGGACGAGTCACGGATATCGCGGTTAACCCTGAGGATCCGACTGAGTTTTATGTGGCTTATGCTTCGGGCGGACTTTGGCAGACGACGAACAATGGCGCATCCTTTACCCCGATTTTCGACTCTGAAATCACGCTCACAATAGGCGCAATTGCCGTGGATTGGAATGCACGTGTGATTTGGATAGGCACGGGCGAAAACAATTCTAGCCGATCGAGTTATGCGGGTACAGGAATATATATGTCGGCCAACAACGGTGAGACCTGGGACTACATGGGCCTGCCTGAATCGCACCACATTGGCAGGATAATTCTTCATCCAAGCGACCCGAATATCATCTGGGTAGGCGTACTGGGGCATCTCTATTCGGCCAATGCTGAGCGTGGAGTTTATAAAAGTACCGACGCCGGAAAAAGTTGGCGCAAGACTCTCTTCGAAAACGAAAATGCTGGGGTCATCGACATGGAAATCAATCCTTTCAACCCGAACCACCTCTTCGCTTCTACCTGGGATCGCACCCGACGAGCATGGGATTTTCAAGAGAGCGGATTAGGTAGCAAGGTACATGAATCACTTGATGGTGGTGAAACTTGGAAGGTTATTACGGGTGGTTCAAGCCCATTCCCAATGAATGAAGGCATGGGTAGAATCGGTCTGTCTTTGTCTGCGATAAACGCAAATGAATATAGCCTATATGCCATTGTAGACAATCAAAATCTGCGGGACGAAGAAGAAAAGGAAGAGACCGCAACTTTGGAAAAAAGTGACTTCCTAGAAATGGACAAAGCCACCTTCGAAGCACTTGACAATAAGAAATTACAGACTTTTCTCGAAGACAATGGCTTTCCGTCAAAGCACGATTCTACTGCTGTCAAGACAATGGTGGCCGAAGACAAACTCAGCCCAAAAGCACTTTACGAATACCTGACCGATGCCAATGCGAGTTTGTTTGACCGACCAGTCATCGGTGCCGAGGTTTACCGACTGAATGGGAAAGAAGGTGTGTGGAACAAGACACATGAAGGCATGCTCGACGATGTCGTGTATTCCTATGGCTATTATTTCGGCGTTATTTCGGTTCATCCGACGAATCCAGAAAAGCTTTTTATCGCAGGAGTTCCAATTCTTCTTTCTGAAGACGGAGGAAAAAACTGGGAAGGAATCAATGCCGACAATGTGCATGTGGATCATCATTGCATCTGGATCAACCCAGAGCATGACGGACATATCATCAACGGAAATGACGGGGGGATAAACATCTCCTACGACGATGGCCAGACCTATTACAAGTGCAACTCTCCAGCTGTCGGTCAGTTCTACACGGTAAATGTCGACAATGCCGAACCTTATAATGTGTATGGCGGTTTGCAAGACAACGGTGTATGGAAAGGTCCCTCTACGTATGAAGCTGGTCCTGCTTGGCATCAGGAAGGAGACTATCCTTTTGACATGTTAATTGGCGGCGATGGTATGCGGGTAGAAATTGACAATCGAGATAACAACATTGTCTATACGGGCTATCAATTTGGACATTATTACCGTATCAACGTGGAGACCAATGACTACCACTATTTTCATCCAAGCCACGAACTGGGCGAGAGACCGTTGCGATGGAATTGGCAGACTCCGGTAGTGTTATCTTCGCACAACAACGACATCATTTACATGGGATCCAATCGTTTTCATCGGTCGATGGACCAAGGCGACACGTGGGAAACTTTGAGCGATGACCTGACCCATGGAGGTCAGCCGGGAGATGTTCCCTTTGGGACGATTAGCACCATTTCCGAATCACCTCTGCGCTTCGGCCTAATCTTCTTGGGGACCGACGATGGAAGAATTCACAAGTCGTCAGATGGTGGATATACCTGGCAGGACATCAGTGGTAAGCTGCCAAAAAACCTGTGGGTCACCCGGGTGATTGCCTCGGCTCACGACAAGGAAGTTGTGTACGTCAGTTTGAACGGCTACCGTTCCGACGACTTCACAGCGTACCTATTCAAATCGACTGACTCTGGAAAGACATGGCTAAATATGGGAAAGAGCTTGCCACATGAACCCGTAAACGTGATTAAAGAAGATCCATCGGATGCGAATTTGCTGTACGTCGGAACAGACAATGGTCTGTATGTGAGTATGGACAAAGGAGCAAATTTCATGTCCATGAATGGTACCTTGCCTCCTGTCGCGATTCACGATTTGGTGATTCAGGAGCGCGATGAGGACTTAGTTATAGGTACGCATGGAAGGTCTTTGTATGTGGCCGACTTGGAACAACTTCACAAGTTATCGAGCCTGGAAGAGGATTTGTACGCCTTTGAGATCCCATCGATCGACCATCGTACATCGTGGGGAGATAGCCAGTGGAGTCAATGGTTAGGATACAACGAACCCGAAATCCAAGTTCCTGTTTTCTCAAAAGCGGGCGGGGAAATTTCGATTGAGTTATTCAACGACTCGAACGAAGTGGTTCAAAATTGGTCGCAGAAAAATCTGAAAAACGGCATTAACTATATCCCATACGATCTTACGATCCTTGAAAATGCTGTTTCCGAAGATGAGGAGGGGCATTTGCCGAAGGCTAAGAAAAACGGAAAATACTATATCGAACCCGGTGAATATCGACTCGTGTTAAAGCAAGGCGAACTCACAGCAGAAACAAGTCTCTCGATTGAGGAGTAAGCATGAATTTTATCGAAAGTATCCTTGACTTCTTGGGCCAAACAGGTGCAGCGTTTACTCAAAAATCACTGGACGACCTCAACACTGAAATCACCTTAGAACCTAGCAAAATACGTTTGGTTCTAGCCGGCGTGGGCGAAAACAGGATCAACGATATCAACCGATCTCATATTGATCCTGATTCTCGGATATTGTGGGAGGACCAGTGGCAACGACAGCCAAAAGCAGTTGAAAGTCGGATCGTCTCTCTCCTTCAAAAGAGCCGCCGAATTCACGCCAGAGAGACCAAAATTGAAGCGATCACCAAACCTCAACTTCAAGGATTTCTGACGGAACATCATGTGTCTGAACCTATGACTTCCAAGTATAAATTGGGGCTCTTCCATAAAGATAATCTTGTGGCGGTTTCAGCCTTCGGCAAATCTTGTCCGATCGACCTGGCTCAAGGCAAAGTGCTTTCGATTGAACTGATCCGCTTTTGCAATTTATCGGGAGCAACGGTCGTAGGTGGAATGTCAAAAATGATGAAGCATGCGCTCAAATTAAGTGGGGCCGAGGACATTATGACCTATGCCGACCTCGATTGGAGCACAACTGGAACATACGAATTGCTGGGGTTCAAGGAAACAGGCCGACATGAACCGTTGACCTATTGGGTGAACCTCGACACTTGGCAACGGCAGAAAACAGCGACTTCTGGAGGCCGAAATGGACAAATCGTCAATCGTGGCAGCGTCAAATACAACACCAATGTCGAGTAAGGGAATTGTCATATTGGGCCCCACGGCCAGTGGAAAAACGCACCTTGCGGTTGAGCTAGCGCGATCTATTGATGGCGAAATTATTAGCGCCGATTCACGCCAAGTATACCGAGGAATGGATATTGGAACAGGAAAAGACTTGTCGGAATATACAGTCGACGGACACCTCATCCCCTATCACCTGATCGACATACTTGATGCAGGAGAAACCTTCAATATCAACGAATTTTACAAGGAATATGAGCGGGCGGCTTTGGAAATAGAAGCGAGAGGGAGGCGAATAATTTTATGTGGAGGAAGCGGACTTTATTTGCAAACTGCGGTTGAGGGAAATGCGCTGGCCGCTATTCCGGTGGATCAGGGTATGCGTGATGAAATGCATAAACTCTCTGACGGTGAGATCTTGGATCTTTTTCAAGCCTTACCCCTATCTATTCAAAAAAACCATGATTCCTCGACTAGAAAAAGGTCGATACGCGCGATTGAGATTGCCAAATGGTTGGAGTCGAATCCCTTGCCAAGTAGGAATAATTTGGAGATAGAGTACAGACTATTTGGAATTGATATCGATCGTGAACTGAGACGAGCTCGGATCACTGAGCGACTGGAGCATCGACTGGCTCATGGGATGATTGAGGAAGTTAGGAACTTGATGGAACATGGGGTCACCGCCGAACAATTGCGATGGTACGGACTTGAGTACAAGTGGATCGTCGATCATTTGGAGGGGAAAATAAATCTGCCTGAACTACAATCAGGGCTGGAATCGGCTATTCATCAATTCGCCAAAAGGCAAATGACCTTCTTTCGAAGTCTGGAAAAAAAGGGGTGGAATATACACTGGCTCGACGGCACAAAAAGTACAGAAGCTCTAATCCAGGAGATATGTTCAATCGACCGCGCTTAGCGTAAGTTTTCTGGGATAAGGCACACGGGAATGGGAAGCATTTTATGCTGGTTTATTCTGTTCAGTCGGCGATAAATACCAAGTACCACTGTCTGCCTCTCACTCAAAGTAGATTCATCTCCGTCAAACGCCATAGCCCATTCAAGTTCGTCGTACGACGCACCAAGTTGATCTTCATCTGTCCGATCATCTCCCCATAGTCCGTCGGTAGGAGCGGCATCCAGGATTTCCTGGTTGATATTGAGCGCACGACCAAGTTCGAATACTTCAGATTTCACGAGGTCGGCAATGGGGCTTAGGTCTACACCGCCATCCCCGTACTTGGTATAGAACCCCACCCCAAAATCTTCTACTTTATTGCCAGTTCCGGCGACCAAGAGTTTCTTTAAACCGGCAAAATAATACAGCGCCGACATCCGCAATCTTGCCCTTGTATTTACTAGAGCCAAATCATGGGATTCGCCATTTGCCGAAGGCAGAGCATTGCAAAAAGCATCATAGGTAGCACTGAGCTCGATACGCTGACTGGAAATATTGTTGTAATTCTTCTTGAGCCAATCTATGTGACGTGCGGCTCGTTGATCTTGATTGATCTCCTGGTGGATAGGCATCTCAAGACACAGCAATTCAAGACCAGTTTTCGCGCATAGCGTACTTGTTAGTGCGCTATCTATACCTCCAGATATACCGATTACAAAACCTTTGCATCCGGCGTTCAGGGCATAGTCACGCAGCCAACTTACAATATGATCAATGACGGGTGACGTATTCATAGACCTTGAAGTCCTAGAACATCACTCCCAAAGTCAGGGCGATAACATTGTTGGTGATATCCAACTTGGTGAGTGCGGGAGCGTCTTCCGACTTTCCATCAATGATAGGGGCATTTTCATTTTCAGTATCAAGCTCAACTGCTTCTACATTCTTACTCAAAATGTTGCTAAATCCACCGTTGTACGACACACCAATGATGATCGAAGTTCCAGAGTTTACATTGTACTCTACACCTCCACCTACGATCACGCTCGTTCTAAAAAGTTTGAAATCGTCGCGAACATTTATTTTGGTTTCCTCGACGCGCTCGTTTTGCACATGCCAGTCCAAATCACCTTGATCGTCGGTTCCGTGAATGTATTTCAGGTTACGATCGCCAGAAGCTGTTGCTGCCCAATTGGCGCTTAGCCCCATACCCACATTTAGGAAGTAGGTCATGTAACCAATTTCTTTGGTCTGTAATTTGAGCAAAATAGGAACCTCGATATAGCGAAGGCTGTACTTTCTTTGGTATTCGACAATGGTCCATTGGTCATCCTTGTCGTTAAAAACCTTTTCGGTATAGGTGAGCTTGCCCGACTGATTGTCGACAGTCAAACCTGTGCTAAACGAATACAATTCAGCAAAGTGAAAATCGGCTACGATTCCAGCGCCCCAATTCACTCGAACTCCATCGCTCATAGCATTGGCGTTCTTTGATTTGAACCAGCTGACATTTGGCTTTACTTGTACTCCGAAACGGATTTTTTGAAAATCCTGTGCAAAAGCTCCTGAAACGAATGCCAATGCGAGTAAACTACCTATTAACTTTTTCATAAAATTGCGATTCCTGAATAAGCGCAAAGTTAGCGCGTTATATATGGGTCAAAACTAAAGAAATTAACTCATGTCGCATAGGCACTTTTTCCAATTTCTGTTGTTCATTGTTCTACTTGCCTCGTGCAACACGAATCCACTTGATATAGACGTGAGTCATATCACTAGGTCACAAAGTTTTACACGATTTGATCAGGATGTGTTAAAATTGCGTGGAGCAGACCGCGAAAAGGAGTATTCTGCTTTGCTTGACAAGTATGGCTCTTTCGGACAAGACTACTTCGAATTCATTCTACAATTGGGCAATCCGGCCGATACAAATGCGCTTGAAGCCTTCGATCATATTATGGGAGAAGACTCATTGTTGATGCTTACGCAAAATGAAATTGAGCGGATCCATGGCCCGAAAATCGAGGGATACAATGACGAACTAGTAGACGCTTGGAAGCATTACGCCTATTATTTCCCGGAAGAGCCAACGCCCAATATTACCTATATCAATAGTTGGTTCAACTATGCGATCATCCCGAGTGATAGTCTGGTGGCTATCGGACTTGATTTCTTCCTCGGTGTCGATAATGAAGTCACCAAAGCCTTGCCCCCAGAAAGTTTCCCTAATTATTTTAAGCGAAAAATGGAATCGCGCTATGTTGTGAGTGACGCAGTAAGAGGCTGGCTGATGGTGAAATACCAGGACAAGTTGAAGCAAGAAAAATTGATCAACAGTTTGATCTGGTATGGAAAGATGATGTATTTGGTAGACGCCTGCATGCCGGCAGTTGAGGATAGCATTAAGATGAGCTATCCAAGTGGACATATAGAATGGTGTGAAAAGAATGAAGAGGCCATTTGGTTGCAACTTGCCAATCAGAAGGTTATGTTTGAAACCAATCGGTTTGAAATAAGCAAGTGGTTTGTCGACGGACCTTTTACGCGAACAGCCGATTTACCACAGGACGCGCCAGCTCAATTGGGCATTTGGACAGGATGGCAAATTGTGCGTGACTACATGAAAGAAAACCCAGAAGTTAGTCTGCAAGAGTTAATCGACGAAGAAAACGACCAGCGGATTTTAAAATATTACGACCCAAGAAATTAAGTATGAGCAAGGAAGTATCGGAAATATCGATTAAAGTACGGACAGACGAGAACAACGTCCCAGAACAAATTACGTGGCACTCGAGTGATCAAGGCAAAGAAGCTGAGGCACGTGCTGTATTCTTATCAGTATGGGATCCCAACGAAAGAAACACATTGCGCATTGATTTGTGGGACAAAGAAATGAACGTTGACGACATGAAGACATTTGTGTTTCAGACGATGCTAACGATGGCCGATTCTTTGGAACGAGCAACAGGTGATGAAGAATTGACTGAGGCCTTGCGTAAGTTTTCTCAAGCCTTCGGCAAACGTATTGGCTTGTAGTCTATGCCATTTTCTCGTTTACCTCTTCGATGAAGTTTAGAATTTCGTCTCGGCCTTCATTGGCTTGAGAAGAGGTGAGGAAATCTTGTGGTAGCGTCTCCCATTCTTCGAGCATCTTATCCTTGTAGGCTTGGATGACATTTTGCTTTTCTGAAGGAGTAAGTTTGTCCAGCTTCGTAAAAACGATGACAAAGGGAATTTCCTTTTCACCCATCCACTCCATGAAGCTTAAATCATTCTCTTGGGGTTCGTGACGGCAATCCACCAACATGAATACGCACATCAAGGTCTCGCGCTTGGCTAAGTATCCTTTGATAACACCCAACCACTGCTCCTTGATTTTTTTAGGCACTTTGGCATAACCGAATCCCGGAAGGTCGACCAAATACCATGGATTTTTGGCCTTGTTAACGATAAAATGGTTGATGAGCTGGGTTTTACCAGGAGTCGACGAAGTCTTCGCCAAGTTCTTTTTATTCGTGAGCATATTGATCAAGCTCGACTTCCCCACATTGGAACGGCCGATGAAGGCATATTCCGGAAAAGTAGGCTTGGGGCACTTGTCAATAGCTGGGCTACTGATCACAAATTCAACTGACGATATATTCACGAGGTAATTGTATCAAATGTTGTTCTTCTTGAGCCAAGTAGAAAGGATCTCGTTGAACGTTTGTGGGTGTTCCATCATTGGAGCATGACCGCACTCATCTATCCAGAACAAGTCTGCATTTGGCAAAAGATTCTGAAATTCAGTGGCGACTTCTGGCGGCGTAATGGTATCATTTTTTCCCCAGATTAGGCAAGCCGGCATTTTCATGTCTGGCAAGTCCTTGGCCATATTGTGTCGGATTGCCGATTTGGCAATAGCCAGAATTCGCAACACCCGATTTCTATCGTTGACCACTTCAAAACACTCATTGACCAACTCATCACTGGCATGCTTAGGATCGTAAAAGGTGACCTCGATTTTCTTGCGAATAAACTCCTTGTCCTCACGTCGTGGAAAACTCGATCCAAACGCATTCTCGTACAAACCTGAACTAGCAGTCAGTATGAGAGCTTTGACGTTTTTGCCATTGTTGCGTGTGTAGATCAACGCAACGTGCCCTCCAAGTGAATTTCCAACTAAAATAACGTCTTTAAAATTCTTGTAGGCGACAAAGTCTTCCAGAAAATTGGCGATCTCCTTGGCCGACGTTTTTAGCACCGGCAAATCGTACAAGGGCAGCATGGGAATCACCACGCGGTAATCCTTGGAAAAATAATCGATTACATCTCTGAAGTTACTCAAGGCTCCGAAAAGTCCGTGCAACAAAATCATTGTAGGCCCTTCACCCTGCTCTATGTAGCGAAACCGACCTTCTTCATTCATCAACTCGTTCATGCAAATCTGATATTGATTGGCTCAAAAATAAGTAAAAGTCAGGGCTATAAATCACGAAAATGATTCGCTTATCCACACCGATTTTCTTCAAAAGTAGGAGAACACGAAAAGTGGGCGTGCTCGGAGGATCCTGCACTTTCTACCACTTTGTCAAAAATCAGTTCGATCCAATTCACTATGCGTTGATTTACAGACATTTAACCCAGACATTCAAGTGCTGACAAAATCCACAAAACCCTCGGAGTTATTCACAAAGTGGTAAATAGTGGTGAGTCGTGTCAAAAAGTGGTAAATATTGGCTACTTTTACGTCACTTTTTCTATCCATGCTAAACCTCTTAGGTGAACACCGGTGTAAAGTCGACTCGAAGGGTCGATTAATGTTTCCAGCCAAGCTGCGCAAGCAATTGGAGGAAACTATGCGCCATGGTTTGGTGATCAATCGAGACATTTTCGAAAAATGTTTGGTGTTGTATCCCAAGCCTGAGTGGGATCGTGTGAATGCAGAAATGTCTCGTTTAAGTCGCTACAATCGTGAGCATCAGTTGTTTCAAAGAAAGTTCATGATGGGTGCGTCTGGAGTTGAGCTAGATAAAACTGGCCGACTCCTCATTCCTTCGATTCTGATGGAGTTTGCAGGCATTGAAGCGGGAGACAAGAACGATATCATCATCTCTGGTCTTGGTGAGAAGATTGAAATCTGGAGTCTCGAGAATTACAACAAGCAGTTCATGAGTGACGAAAGTGACTTTGCAAGCTTGGCGGAAAAAGTTCGAAAGGATATCGAGGACCCTGGTCGCATTACCGGATTTAACAATTGACATGACAGAACAAGCGTATCATATTCCGGTATTGCTAGGGCCATCGGTA
>JADFAK010000005.1 GCA_015665315.1 Flavobacteriales bacterium
GCATAATAAGAGCCGTATGAACTGCGAAGCAATCACGAATACCATAAAGATATAAACAGAAATGAGTAATTGAGAGGTTCACGTACGGTTCTGTGAGAGGTTTAGGGGTGAGATTCCCCTTTACCTACTCGACTGGCAGCTGGTGTTTTATAATTCATCTATTTTTTTAATCCAATCAATCGGAATCAATCCTTTTTCACCTATCCACTCATCTACTTTATGAATGTTGTCGATTCCCTGCCAAGTCAGTTCAGGAGCATGTTCTACTATGATTATTTGTAATTTATTTTTAGTTCTTACCATACTATTTGCCGCTGCCTTAAAAATTTTTCTTGTTTGTGTTAAATCATCTGATTGTGATTCAAATTCAGCAAATGTTTTTATTCCCTCTATCCCTTTAGGGACATCCTTTGGGAAATAAACTTGACTCGGTTGGTCAATCAAAATAAAGGATGGAACGAAATTATGTTTCAAGGATAAAAAATGTTCGTGTAATGCAAACATAACAGAAAGATGATATCCCATCCAGTTAGCGCCACTACCAACTTCCCACAAGTAGTCAGAACGACTAGAATTTGGAGAAGCAATTTTTAGAGTGAGGTTTGAAATGTCAAGTTCCACGCTATCATTTTTTCTGTCAATGTCAAGCAATGAAACATAATGTGAAATAAGCACCGAAATTCTTTTCAAAATATTTTGTTGGCTGTGCTTTGCTTTAATTTCTTGAAGTTTTGCGTTTCTTTCTTTTATCTGTTCTTGCAGTTCTTTAATCTTTAAATCAATAGTGCTGTCAATTTGGGTGGAGATAACATTCTCTAATGCTTGTTCAAGCCGCCCAATAAACTTATAGAGTTCTTCAATAGTTTGGCGTTTATTGTTTTCTTCTGATGACTTTTTGTAAATTTCTCTAAGAATGTCTCTATTGTCATTCAACTTAGATTCTAACTCCCGAACTTCTATTCGTATGTCAGCAATTTCTTTATCAAGGTTTACGTCTTTTGTATTTACTGCTTGAGAAATTGCTTCTAAATTTTTACTGTAACCTTCTAACGATTCAAGTTGTTTTTGGGCGGTTTCATTTTTTGATTCGCAAAATGGGCAAAATTCATGGTTGATTTTTTCTTTAAACCAACTTATAGGCTCTAACCTTTTTTGCTGCGTTACAACAGTTTCTTTATATTGCGATGTTGATGTGTTTAAACTTTGAAGTTTAGTCAATCTCATTTTTCGAATTGCAATTTCGCTTTGTAAGATTCTTTCTTGTGTGTTTAGTTCTGATTGAAGTTGAACATCTTTTTCGCTTGTGCCTGATTGATAAGCAGGAATAGGATTTTCATTGAAATTTGTAACAACTAAATTCAAGTGAAATAAATACTGTTCTGAATCAAAATTTTGACTGTCTTTGGGTATATTTTTCAGAAGGCCTAATTGGATTGACCTGGTATATAAAGATTTTAAATTGTTTAACCAAGAATCAACAGCTTGTTTTTTTGTAGCTAATTCAAGTTGAATCTTTTTGAGTGCCGCCTCTAGTTCTTTAATTTCTCTTTCAATGTTTAATGCCTCGTTTGTGATTGCACCAATTATTAACGGAAAAATTGTTTTCAATTTTTGCTGATGTTCAAATGTATCTGCTTTGTAAAACAGGGCATAAGGATTGGCTACAATGTGTTGTGGTTGAAACTGAAATGCACTTGTATCTCTGAAACTTGCAGCACCTCCAAAATTGTTTTTGGGATTATCCAAATCAAACCTTTCTGTTGAAAGTCCCGAAAGTTGATTTAATCTGTTTATTACATGTTCACGAGTTGTTTGGTGATTTTCAGCATTTGTGATTTTATCAAGGTCAATAGGTTCGGATTGCTCAACCATTATCATTTTATCAGTTGAAATTTTGTCACCAGGTTCTTTTCTTAAAATCAAAATTTCTGTTTTCTCGACAACAACATGAACACCGAACCAATCAGTTAGGTCTCTGATAACACCAACTGGAATTGAACATTTTCCACTTCCAAGGCAATAATCTATAATGTGAACTAGCGCAGATTTTCCTTTATGACTTTCTCCAGTAATTACATTGACCTTATCAAGTTCGAAAAGCACAACTCTTTTTTCTTTGCTCTTGTCTTTTGGATAAAGGACAATATTTTTGATTTTGAGTTTCATGTTAGAATTTAATTTTGAGATTGATGCAGATTTGTTCAAATGGCAGAGAAGCAAACCAAAACCCTAATCTATCAGCACCACGAATTATGGATTTAATTTCTTTATTGTATTGTTGCTTTTGAACTTTGGTGTCTATTGGTAAAATCTCGTTCAACTCTTTACTGTAAGTCAAAATTTTGGATTGATAAGCAAGGTTTAAAGATTTGAACGTTTGTTCTGCCATACTTTCCATTCTCTTTTGTAAACCTGCTGGCAACCCTCTATATTCATTGGTTAGTTTAAAGAAACCGCCTTTGAAATTTCGTTTTACTATTTGCTCTAAAGTTTGCTCGTGAAACAAAAGTGGCAACACTGGCATTGCTAATGCCAAACTCGGACCTTTCAATCCTTTTTGTTCTTTCAAATAACTGTTCGTGAATTCGTGCAACGCTAATGCACCAATTCCAATGTTTTGAATTATATCGTGTTCAATTAATCTGCTCATGTTTTAGGGAAATGTTTGTCCCAATCTGGATGCCAACCGATTTCGGGTATGTCAGCTAATCGGTGAAATGTTCCTTTTGTTAAATAAGAATTTGTGGCAAACCCCTTTAAAGGTGCAATATATCCGCTGATTGTAGAATCATAAATTTCAAAAGCTAATTCGGCCATTTCTGCATCATTCATTACTATCTTTAGAAGTGTTCGTTTACGTCTAAAAGCTTCTTTCCATCTTTCACGACATCCTTCATCCATTTCATTCAAATCTTCTCTATCAATATCCCCCATTAATGTTAGTCGTGTTCTTTCAGATTCAGAGCAAAGGAAATCATCTATTGCATCAAGTAAAATTTCGTTTTTATCGGGATGCTCAATTAATTCCATTTGTTTTACAAAAATCCTATCGGTTACTTTTTCCCTATCAATTTCAGTTATAGTGCTTTTCACCAAACGCTTAACATTGAAAACTATCCTGTCGTTTGTTTCCTTGTTTACTGCTTTGGTGAATCGGTTATTGAAGTCAGACTTTTTGATTATCGGAGCATGTCCTTTTTCAAGCTGCTTTAAAATGGATTCATTAAACCAACCTCTTAAAGATTCAATTACATTATCCTTTATATTTTCCGTCAAAGAAAGTGCTTCTGCAATTTCATTGGTTCTTGTTTGAATTGTATTTTCCTCAATTACTGTTATTCGGGGAATTAGCTGCTTTAAGATTTCCTCTTCTGCAATAACTGCCTCAATTATTTTTTTTATACCTGCTGGCGGCTTTGCCGCAGCAGTTTTAAGAAGTAAAATTGCTGCAGCAATTTGTTCTTCTTTTTTTGCTGCTGCTATTTTCTTTATTAGTGAATCATTGTCAAGTTTTTTATTGGTTACACAAACAAGTTTTGTTGTTTCAATTTTCAGTGTTCCATTTTTAATTTCTTTAGTCCAAATCATCAAAGTATTCCAAAGGTCTTTACTTCGGTCTTTGAAGGGTTGTCCATTTGTTTGGATGCTACTTTTGTCTTGCTCTCTGTAAACAACATTTCCTTTTTCATCAATGGTCGCAACATCATCAACTAATTCAATTGAAACAGCTTCTTTGCTTTTGCAAGAACAAAGCAATACTAAAGCTCTGTCAGGTTGGAATAAGTAACCTGCCATTTGTCCTGTTGCTGTATGTGTAGTTTCAATTGTCAATGTCTATCAATTTTTATATGGTTTTGTTCCTCCGCATCGTCTTGTTACACTTGCTGCCAACAACCCGCTATATTCAATTGCACTTCATCGGCCAATATAAGTATTACACATATCCAGCTTGTTGTCGCCGACTAAGCTAATGAAAATATTTTGCCATTTTACACGTCTGAACAGGGCATTGGTGCATTCTAGTTCAGTAGAGTAGTTTTTTTTCTATTACACATATATCGCCAGATATCAAGCTTCTTTTGCTCCTAAAGGATTATTAGCCGACTATTATTCCTGTACGGATCATCAACCTTCTTGAATCCCCAAAAAACGAATTCTCCCAAACCCCCAACGCATCCTAGTTCCTCCCATTAAAACCTGTCTATTGGTCGCAATTTTAAGCCATTGATTCACCAAACATCCAATGTCTTATGTTACGATCTACAGCATCCATCTTAGTTTTTATCCTCATCGGGTTCCTAAGCACCCAAGCCCAAGACCAATCCGAAAGCCCTTATTTCTTAATGCCTACCGAAGAGTCGGTGGACTTGTTTCCGCTGCGGAGTAATCATGTTACGGCTAGTATTTCCGGACCTATATCCGATGTTACGGTGACGCAGGTGTATGGCAACGAGGGGGACCAACCTATCGAGGCGATTTATGTGTTTCCGGCTTCTACGCGGGCTGCTGTGTACTACATGGAAATGCACGTGGGCAATCGAATTATCAAGGCCGAAATTCAGAAGAAACAGGAGGCGCGCAAGATGTATGAAGAGGCCAAAGAGGAGGGGAAGCGTGCCAGTCTGCTGGAGGAGCACCGACCGAATGTCTTCCAAATGAATGTCGCCAATATCCTTCCCGGTGAGGAGATCAAGGTTGTTATGAAATACACCGAGTTTATGTTGCCGCAGGATCAACTATATACATTTGTGTATCCTACTGTGGTCGGACCGCGCTATACTGGGGAGAAGGCCGCTAGCTTTGCCGCTCAGCCATATACGAAGTCTGGCGTGATGCCTGCTTATACCTATGGAATCGATGTGAGTCTGCACATGCCCGTTCCTGTCCAACACGTGAGCTCCAAGTCGCACAAGGTGACCACGGGGCAATCGACGTCCAAAGATTATTCAATTAGCCTCAAGCCCGAGGAACGCTTTGCCGGTAACCGGGATTTTATATTGGAATACAGCTTGGCGGGTGGAGCGGTGGCTTCGGGAGCCATGACCTATGAACGCGATGGCGAGAAGTTCTTTTTGTGCCAAATCGAAGGTCCGCAATTGCAGGAGTCGTCGAAAATCGTCCCGCGCGAGTATATTTTCATTGTCGATATTTCGGGCTCCATGCAGGGCTATCCGCTTAGTGTATCGAAAAAACTGCTTACCGATTTATTGTCTGGCCTCAACGCCACCGACAAGTTCAACGTGCATTTCTTCGCCGGCTCTTCCTGGAAATTGAGTGACAAATCGATCGAGGTGAACGCTTTTAATATCCAATACGCCTTGCAAAAGATTGACGAACTAAGTGGAGGAGGGGGCACCAATATGTTGGGCGCCATCCAGACTGCCATGTCCGATAAAAAAGCGCGTGGATTCTCGAGATCTTTTATCATAGTTACCGATGGATATGTATCTGTCGAGAAAGAGGCATTCGATTATATAGAAAATAATCTGGGCAAGGCCAATTTCTTCGCTTTTGGCATAGGCAGCAGCGTGAACCGTGAATTGATCGAGGGTTTGGCCCATATCGGACGGGGAAAACCATATATCGCTACCGATGAGAGCGATGCGCATGCTGTGGCGGGCAAGCTCAAGGAGTATATCCAGTATCCCATGATGACCGACATAAAAATCGATGCCCATAACGCCGATCTCTACGACGTAATGCCCAAAAACATTCCCGATCTCATGGCTGGCCGACCGATCTATTTCTTTGGCAAATACGAGGGAAACGAAGTACCCACATTTGAGATCACAGGAACCCAGGGAAAGTCCGATTTTGAGTCGAAAGTAACGCCTTCTAGTTCGCGTACAGGCGCTGCATTGCCCTACCTGTGGGCCCGCGAGACGATCAAGATGATGGATGACTACGGTCTGGTCAATCGCCGTGGAAATACCGAGGAGCGCATCACAGAGCTCGGTTTGAAGTACAACTTGCTCACCAAATACACCAGTTTCGTCGCGGTCGATCATGAAGTGGTCACCGATGGGAAGTCGAAAAAGGTGAATCAGCCATTGCCGCTGCCTTTGCACGTGTCAAATAACGCCATTGGCTTCGAAATTGAGCTCACCGATTTGTGTTGGGAAGGCTGCAAAATGACCTACGATATTACCGTCGAAATGGATGATCCTACCAAGGCCCTGGCTGTTGAATACGCCATCGAAGCAATCCTCCTGCGTTCTCCTGAATTGGCCCGCCAGCTTACAGTGGGGGAATACACCTTAAAATTTGGCAACGCGACAAGCGCAAATGAGTCATGGCTTCGCGAAATCTTAACTCAGCTCGTGGCACTTGGAATGTTGAAAGAAAATGACTTGCTCACTATCCGTGTCAAGTTGTTGCAATAATCACGTTTGGGCAGATCGCTTCACGGTTCAGTTGCTGGTCTGCCCTTACTTTAAACGACCCACCATGCAAAAACAGATCATACTTTTCCTCATTACCTGTATCAGCATTTGCGCTTGTCGCGAGCCCGCCCAAGAAAACCCGACCAACAACGTGCCTGGGAACAAAATTGTCTTCCTCATGGGGCATGACAAAGGGGATTCCAGCTACTTCGAATATGCCGAAGAATACTACAGAACCAGCGATTCGACGGCGGGATTCGAAGTGGTCAAACATTGCCGAACGATCGAAGACGTGATCAATTTCATCAACGAAAGCGACACCACTTACAGCTCGATAGACATCGTGGCGCACGGGAATTCGGCGACGGGATTGAACTTGTATTTATCCGAGGGCGGACATAAAGCAACCCCCAAAAGAATGGTGCAAGAAGTGATTTTGAGAGACTTGCCGCGATTGAACGCCGGGGTAGTGGATAGCACCTCGTCGATACGAATTTGGAGTTGTGGCATTGGGAGCAATCCGTTGATAACCTATAGCTTGCCCATGATTTTTAAAACTGAGGACGGCGAACAAGCCAAGGTCGAATGCAGCGAGCACTTTGTGGTATACAAGCCCAATTCTGAAGGCAAAATCGAGCGTTATGCCGCCGCCTACTATCCCTACCAATACCGCAGAGGGCAGAAACCGGCCACCAGCATCATTGCGCAAGACATGAAGAAGCGCTTTCCCGATGTGGATATCGACTGGTCGGCGGCTATGACGGATGAGGAGAATTTCATCGATTACCACCTGCCCATAAGTTTCACCCGCAGCTACGAGAAAAAAGACGATAGACCGGACCTTGGTGAAGAGCCTCAGCGATTGGCCTACGTGCAAGCCCAGCCCGAAATCACCGAACAACTTGACGAAATCGACATGGATTACGACGACTTTTCATGGTCGGTCACCAAGCGCAAAGAGCTGCAGGCCGACGGCACCTATGCTTACTCGGTGAAGGCAATTGGCATGACGACCCTGTTGTGTTTCCTGGATCTCGCGGACTAGTGCAGTCCTTCGGAGGATGTTATTCTTTTAAGATGAACCTTTCGATGACCAAGGTGTACTTGCACGCATGAAACCTATTTTATCCAGTATCCTCACGCTCGCTTTTGCAATCAATTTCCAAACTTCAAATGCGCAGCCAGAGGGAATGACGTTCTTTTCGGAGATCATATATCATTCGTATCACAACGGTCGACAGCTAATTGTTTTTGACAATACTTCCATGTATGATCGCGAGATGGAGAAATACCATGCGATGAGTCAGCCACCTCGTTGGTTGTGGGATAGGCCTATGTGCAACGAGTATTTTGTGCGCGATACGACAGGTGCAATTATTGCTTCCTACAATTCATCCCGAGACTGGACGTCGGTAAAAAATATGCTGGTAAAATATCCTACTATCGAAAGCGAACACAAGGGGAACTTGTACGACTTTAAATATCCCGAAAACAAGCCGGTGCATTACACGGTTTACAGTTGTTCGGTGCAGGACTACGAGCGGCAAGACACTTCGATCACCCTGCACATTCGCAGCGGATTGATTGACACGCTTGGTAATTTGGTCCTACCCATAGAATTCCAAGAAATCCAGCGCCACGCGGATCATCTCTTGCTTAAGAAGGAGGGTAAATGGGGACTTTTTGACTCGGGTTATAAAGAGGTGCTTCCGTTCAAATATGATGGTCAGCGCATCGAGAAAGAATTCATTTATTTCCAGGACTCACTGTGGTACGCCTTGGCCTACGACTTGAAAAACAAGAGATCCATCGATCTTCGTGATTATGAGCTTTCGACCTTCGATGACAAGCGCGGCTATTTGTCGGTCAAAAAAGAAAACGGATGGGGCTTGATGGACATTAGAACAGGTAAGATGCTCGTTCCCGCGAAGTTTGATCGCATAGTCACCTACCATCACTATTCCGACTGGAGGTATTTCGAACGCGGAATCGTACGCGTCCTCAAAGACGGCAAGTACGGATTGGAGTCAATCTACCAAGGAAGCATTTTGCCTTGCATCTACGACGAAATCTACCAACCACAAGATGCGGAGCCGGGGTATGTCAAAGTAAAAGTCGATGGGGTGATTTCGCAGGTGAAGGTTAGGGGGTGAGGAATTTGTGTGTATCGTTGTCCAATTATACTTCTTTGGACAGGTACATTGATTACATACGTAGCATGTTTATAGATCGAGGTAGGGCTTTTCATATACCATAAGTAGGTTCTTAACTGATTTTCGCCATTTCTGGGGAGTGAACTTGCCGTGTATAATACACCCTATGAGGTAGAATTTGGGCAAGATTTGGGAGGGTAACCGAAAGCTTTGTACGATGTTCTCTGCGTCATCAAACTTGGAGTTTTTAACGGCAACAACAAATTCTGCAATCTTGTTTCGATCTAAATCATAAGGATTATAAATCTCAGTCAATTTGTTGATCAATGAAGAATAGTCCATCTCTTCCTTGGCCTTTAATGCGATGGCCATGAAAATGGATTGATGATCAATGCCTTCCAGCGCAGACATACTCAGCGCTTCGTCAATGACTTTCTGACTGACATTCTTAGACCCAGCTACGAACCAATTTAACTTTTTCACATCCTCCAAAGTCAGGCGAATTGTCGACAAAGCCTGGTCATATGCACCATGATGGATTTCAAATAATGCCTTGTCGTAAGGGCTCATATTACCGGAGTCTATTCCTCCTTCTATATTTCTAACAAATTGAATGACGGGCTGTTTTTTTAGAAAGGCTTCAGTCATTGGCGAAGAGAATCCGCACATTCTCTGTGTTCCTTCAATGAGCACAGAATTAGCTATGGCCAACGAAGGAAGTTCATCAATAATAACTGAATAGCAGTCATAGGCATCGGCCCAATTACTTTCTGTGACATACGTATGTGCGACTGCGTAATTCAACCATGGATTGTTTGGCCATTTTTGCTTACCTAAGAGGAAGTTTCGGTCTTGAATTGTGCCATCTTCTTGGCACCGAACTTTCAAATAGTATAGGTTTCCATCGTTGGGATTCTGCGCTGATTTTTTTTCAATTGTACTGCATAGAGCCGATTTTTGCTTGTCGTTACCGAAGTCCATTACCGCGCGACATGAGAATACGTCATCCGGAAATAGTTCAAGTCTGCGATCCAAAAATTCAAGAGTACTGTCCAAATTGGAAGCAAGGGTTATCCAATCCAAAAGATTGGGATTCGAAGTGCTTGACCAGATTGCCTGAACAATTGAAGTTTCTTTCAGTTGTTGAGGATCCCGGATCCATTCTTGGGTCATGTGTACTGGATAGTTACTAAGACCGACGAGGGCTCTTCTGGTAGTGCTACTTTTCTTTCTCAATTGTATTGTGCTTGGGGCCTCTTTGAAAATGAAATCGGCAGAAGAGGAAAACCATCTTTCAGAGCCACGATAAACTTCATTCGAAGGCCCATCGAAACCATATGATACGGTATGCTCAAGAAAGCTACTAGCTCCCCCAATGTTGTAGACCAAATGCTTTGTGCGTTTCAGTGTTTTTGGAAAGAACATTTCAACGGTGTCTTTACCGATCGTTGAGCAAATTTCAAATTCATCATCGAAATTCACTTCAAGCTGGTGATGCGTATGGGGGAGAACAGCTATGGGCGTGCCATTTATATTCACCTCCACTTGTCGGTCCAAACCATTGTATACCCACAACGATGAAGATTGAGACATACTGCCTACAAATACAGCCATGCCAATTAGCGATGCCGCCACACCTAATTTCGCTAGTGTTGGAAAGATTCCATCTCCTACTTGAAATCTATCCCAAAGACCTAATTTCAACGTCAATTTTCGCTCTTGTCCAGGCAAAAGCAATTTAAATTCTTCGGGGATAGTGATTGGATCAGAAGAGAAACTAAGATTCAGTTTTTCACTTAAATAGGCCTTCTTGATCTCGTCTTCAAGTTCTAGAAGATGTGCCAAAGAGCCATTCCTTAGCTCGTACAAGGCGAAACGTGCTTGGCTAACCCATGTATCAAGATTGTTATACCAGCGCTCGAAATTCTCCATTTTTGGGGACCCCAGAACATAATCTTCCATCAAGCCAGCATATCCTTTTTCTCCTAGTTTTGACATCAAAGTACTGCCGATCTGAATTGTGGTTCTCTGCGCGTAAATAGATTCCAAGACGCTTTCCAATAGGTAGGCATCTTCTATGATTGAATCCCATTCAGAATCCGAAACTCTGCCGTCGGCAACTGAAATTTGGATTGTGTTTTCAAGTTTGCCACGGGCATCAACTAGATCAGCAATTCGATGCTCGGCATAGTGAATGAGCCGGCAGAGATCTTTCAAGTATTGAGCCTTGTCCGCATTGAGTTGTAAGCAGGTTTCATAATTTACTTTCCGAATTTTTCTTCCCTCATCAATAAGTAGCTTTCGAAGTTCTAATTCTTCCTGGTTTAAAGCCAACAAGAATGCTGGTATTTCACGTCGCTTTATTTCATTACCCCTGTGCATTACCACCCTTTTTTCGGCCGTGAGGGTCTCATTTTGGAACATTTTGAGAGCACTGATTTCCTCAATGATTTCATTCTGTTGTTCAATTAGGTCTGATAAGTTGGCAGGATAAAGTGTTTCATATTCCTTCTTTAGATCTAATCCAATTTGAATATCGAAAATCTCGTCGACGAGTTTGAAATCTTGGAAAATAAACCTGCTATAATAGAATCCTCTATATTTTGGATGCAGCGGGGCCCAATCGAACAGTCTTTCTTCAAAACCAGATTGACCGTCCTCATTGCTAAGAAGTTGAGTCTCAACCTTAGCTGTTGCGATGAGCTCTTTGGTAAGGGCCTCCCTCTTTTCAATGCTATTCGAGAACAGAATCTCGGAAGATTCTGGATTTATATCTGCCTTAATATAAGTAGCCTTTGCGTTCTCCTCTCGATCTTTATCGTTTGGGTGAGTCGACCACATTTGAGGTGGGTTGGCGACACCTCTACTAAAAATACGTTTAGAAGCATTGAGCTCGTTCATATCGGGTGAGCTGCCATATGAGGGATCGTCTTTTATCCATCTCATTTTTTCGATATAGGCCGATTGAAGAGTGAATAAATCTCGCACTGCCATCTTTTCGCCAAGTCTGAAATTTACTTCCGCGAGAGCCGCATCGTATGCTTCGTCGGCAGCACGTAATTTTGATAGTCCATTGATCAAGGCGTCACTTCCGGTAAGTGAAACAGCGACCAAGTCTGCTTGAAATTCCATTTCCCGTGAAACTGCCTTTTCAAGAACAGAAATTGAATTGAATAGCACTTCGACCAATGAGCGAATAGCCCAAACAAGTATGGAAAGAATCCAGCCAATCCATGCAACCCGGAGATCAACTCTAGATAATCCACTTAAGAAATTATCAAAAGCATCGCGTTTGTTCACTACCCTGAATGCTATCTTTTGGGCCATGTAAACATATCGTCCCAGCAGCATTGATTTTTGAGCGAAATGGCCGAATTCATGGGCCAGGACCGCCTTGAATTCTCCTACGTTTAATACATTAACCAATCCAAGACCAATCTCAAGATTTTTCTTGGTTGGATAGATGAGGTTAATCAAAGAGAGCTCATAGAAAACACAAGCATTCACTTTGTCAGACAAGAATACCCTATGTGGTCGAGGCGCTTTGGCCTCATCGGCCAACTTGTACAAAAATTCGAATAGCACTGGCTCATCCTCTGGTTTTAACTCATGACCTTCAGGATGTTTATGTTTCTTGAAAATGAAAAGCGACTTAAGCATGAAGAAACACAGAAAAGTCATGAAGACGCCCACGATGATTGCCCGAAAGGAATTGTCGATTCCTACCGAAACAGCATTGAACAATCTGAAAGCCAATCGGCCAAACCAAATCATCAATGTGAAATAGACAACAATAAATGCGAGCAGGCCAAGAAACGCATAGGTTACTTTCCGCTTATAGTTTTTCGAAGGAGCAGTCAAAGTCTCAGGCACATTGGCTGGAGCCGCGGTGTACAATTCGGACATTCTAGTTTAATTTTGGTAAAGGCAATCTATTGAAATAAGTCGGATCCAACAATTATTTGTATATGCCATTCCAACTGGTCGCTTATTGCTTATACGTCAACATTTAGTATTTAGCAATATGCAGTCTGGCTGAACTGTTTACTGCAATATAAATGTCACACTTAACTTTGGCTGATTCGCTTAGAATGTAACTACCCATTCAAGCCTAGTTCTTTGCGAACTTCTTGGCGAATCTCCTCAGCGGATGATTTCGTGAATCCACTTTCTTCTGCTTTTTGTAGTCTAGCTCGAATATTTTGAAATTTCTCTTGTGTTACACGCTTTTTCCGAATCATATCATTGTCGACCTTACTCTTAGAATTGTGCTCTTCGTTTGCAACCTGAGTGCTTATCCATTGATTCTTTCAAGATATAAATAATTTGCTCGGTCTCGGCATCGCTATGAATAATTACTGTTCAAATCACTCCTTCACCATCTTCACGCGATAAACGCTATCCATCGCGTCCACCATGCGAAGGATATAGATTCCTGAGCTAAATGCGGTTAAGTCCAATTCAAACTGACCAGCGTTTTGGGCTATGCGGCCTGTTTTTACGATTTCACCGGTATTTGTGTACACCTGGTAGTGAAATTCAGCCGCAGATGGTAGGGCCACGGTCATAATACCCGCCGAAGGCACTGGAAAAACCGTGACACGCTGATGAGGGTTTTCTTGCACGGATGGATTCACCTCGTTACATCCAACAAACGAAAATTCGGCTGCTGAGGCCCATGCATTGCCGTTTACTTCCGACAAAGCGACTAGTCGGAAATAATCTCCCTGTGCCGGGGTGTCAAATTCGATGATTTGAGGAGCCGACGTATTTTCAAATTCCCCTACATAAACTGGCGTTCCCCAGTTGTTTACATCGTTGCTCACGTACAATTCAAAATCTTTGATTCGGCCGTTTTGTCCGTCTTGTCGGGTGAGGTAGGTAAAGCTAAAAAGGGTGTAGGCTTCGCCCAAATGTGTCTGTATTTCGTGAGGATAAGGATCTGATCCAGAGCTCCAAGCTGTGTGCCAGATCGTGGATGGATCGTTGTCGAAGGCCATGACGGCCAAACCAGGATCACCTGTTTCTTCGCTGTCGACGTAGACCAAATCCCAGATATCTGTAGGCACGTTTGCTGGATTGCCGCAGTCATCAATGGCCGGACAAGTCGTTGTTGTCACCATGTTGACCATGGTTTTATTGTACTCGATTCCGTCTTTGGTAACCGTGAAATCAACCGTGTATGAGCCCGGTGCACCGAGTACGACCTGAGGATTGCGGATATTGGCATTGCTGATGTATAGCGGTTCGGGCGTGATTTCCCAGTGCCAACTGGCATTGTCGTGATTCATGATGGAGTGATCGTCGAAGAATAAGGTGTCAGTCATGCAGTTGTAAAAAGACTTTTCGACCCATGGATTAATAATAGGCTCGAAGCTCGTTTCTTCCATGGGAGATTCCCAAATACCGCCGTAACCTGCCACACGCAATTTGCTGTCGCGGTAAAAGGGAAGAGCTAGATTGACTCCCATGCCCGCTGGATAATTGGTGTTGAACAATTGCCACTCGCTGTCTTGAGCGTTGCGCATATATACTTTGGCGGCCTGTCCGTTGCGGGCTGTGGTGAATAGGTAGACCAATTCTTCCCCTTCTGTAGTCGGTTGAATGACAATATTCTTGGTGTATTCGTTCAATCCGCCTGTCCAGTCTTCCCAAGTCACTCCGCCATCTGAAGAGCGAAATACCTCACCGATATCGGCAGACCAGGTGCCGTTTTGCAGACAAGCATAGATAACATCTTCGTCGTAAGGAGAAATGGCGAAGAAGAGTTTTCCATTCCAGTAGCTGCTGCCGTACGGAGACTGTGTTAAGCTAGGCAGGGTAGTCCATGTTGATCCGCCATCCGATGACTTTTGTAGGCCAGATCCAACGATATCTGCATAGATCACATTTGGATTGCTGTAGCTTCTTTGAATATACCGCACAGCTTGACCGAAGTCATATAAGAGATCCCAGGTCACGCCCATGTCAAGACTTTCCCAGAATCCGTTTCCGGCACCTACGTGGATAAGTCCGTAATAATTGGGGTGAATGAGTACATTGCTTCTTCGTCCGCCATACTCCTCCATATTCGGGTACTTGCTAAAAATGAAGCGACCTTCTGGTTCGCCCTCGGCGGTAGAGGGGAGAATCCAACCATTCCCAAGATCATTAAAAGCTACGTGCCGACTTTTCCCCTGAAGCACCCAACCTGTAGGGGACTCGGCGCCACCCATGCGAAGGGCTTTTGGTTGATAGAAATCGGCGATGGCCGTGTTTCCGTTGTGGTACCTACCCCCCACCACAATGTCTTCGTTCCAACCTTGATCGAATCCCCACATGTCGGAGCCTACGAGTCCGTTGTTGCGAGCGAAGTAGTTGGAAATATTGCTGTACATATCGGTCGAGTAAGTGAAACCGCCATCTGTTCCCACCCACATGTTTCCGCTAGGAAGAATTTTCATGCTCTGGATATCAGGATGAATGGCATAGCTTCCTGTGTATCCTCCCACTGCGGTGAAGCTGTTACCACCGTTCACTGTCTTGTATAAGGTTGTTGTGCCCACGAAGAATACGTCGGCATTGTTCGGGTCGATCTCTATGGCCAGGTCGTAATAGCCTTGTCCGTTATTCAAAGGCAATTGCGTTGTTTGACCAGTGGCTAGCAGTTCCCATGCGTCTGCGGCGAGATCGGCTTTGTAGAGAAGAGGCGTGTAGTCGGCACTAAGCAGAATTGCGAGCATTGAATTAGGGTCATCGGGAGTAACCGCTAGCAGACCGCCACTGTCGTTGGTAATGCCAGTCGGAAAACTCACCATCGAATTGAAAGAGCTACCTCCGTCAAGCGAGATGGCCGTTGTGAAATTACCTCCAGAAGTGGATAGTGCATAGATAACCTGACTGTCATCGGCCTTGATCACCACGTCGTAGCTACTCAGATTCCACACTTCGTCCCATGTAGCGCCACTATCGGTCGAACGATGGATACCATCTCCTGAGGCCGCGAAAAGCACGTTCGTATTGTTGCTGTCGATGATCAAGCGGCTCGCGCCAAATGTATCGTTGGCATCCAGCATTGGCAGCCATGTGTTGCCACCGTCAATGGTTTTGTGAATTTGATTGCCTGCCGCTGCATATACCGTATTGGCATCTGTAGGATCAATGGCAATCGCTGTCACTCCGCCGCCAAAATAGTAGTTAGGTGCCGAGAGTTGCCAGGTCATCCCCTGATCGCTTGTCTTGTTGACAAAGCCCGTCTCCGTTCCACAAAATAGAATGTCGTTGTTGGAGGCGGCTACATCGAAACTATAGATATTGGCTTGCCATGGACAGGGATCAGGAGCATCGGGATCGCCCGCTTCGTTGAGCCAGAAAGTCTCTTTTGGGCCTAGGAATGACCAGTTTGAGGCCATGCGATTACCCTCTTGTGCCATACCAGCTTCTTGTTGAATTCGCAGCAAATTGCTCGCGTATTCTTCTAAATCAGGCAAAACGATTGTGCCATCGGGCAAGGCAAAAGGTTCTATGGCTCGTCTCCACAATTTGAAATACCTGTTCACAGCACTCAGCGAAGGGTTGTCGATTTTATCTTGAGATCTGTATGCCGACACCACATCATTGTAGTTGGCGGGAAATTGGTAGAGCATTAATGCCCATTCGGGATAATCGGCGTGATATGCTGGTTTATCGTTGATGTTTAATCCTGGAAGTTGGTCATAAGGAGTGTCCAGCATTTGCGCGCTAGCGCTGATCATGCTGAAAATAACGAGCAAACAGAAGAGTGAAAGGGGAAGCAGATTTTTCATGGATTAAATGTAAAGAAAAGAGTGGGGAATTGATGCTAAGCGAGAAGAATTGGTAAGATTTTAAGTCTGCAGTCAGCAGTAAATTTTAGAAAAAATATGTTAAACTTGCATTTGCGATAGTAATACTATTATCTTTGCAGCTGATACTTTAAAACGATCCAAGTGATTCCTGTTCAATTTTCATTAAACGAAAAGCTTTATTTGAAAGATCCCTTATCCAGTGAACTGGGAAAGAAGATTTTGAGTGGGAGCATTACGCTTATTGACAAATTGGGCTTTGAGGGGTTTACGTTTAAAAAACTGGCCACCGCAGTGGGAACTACAGAGGCTTCCGTGTATCGCTATTTTGAGAGCAAGCACAAGGTATTGTTGTATCTCAGCGCTTGGTATTGGAATTGGATGGAGTATCGCTTGTTGTTCCGACTGGCCAATATTGAGTCGGCCGAACAGCGCTTAAGCATTGCCATTGCAGTACTCACAGAAGTAATTGAGGAAGACAGCAGTTTTTCTTTTATCAACGAAGTGAAACTGAACAGAATAATTATCGGCGAATCATCGAAATGCTACCTTACAAAGGAAGTTGATTCCGAGAATAGGGCAGGCGTGTTTTTGGCTTACAAGCGATTGGTACAGGTGGTTTGCGATATCATACTTGAAATAGATGCCGAATATCGTTTTCCACACATGTTGGTTTCAACTATGATTGAGGGAGCGCATCTACAAAGATATTTTGCGGATCATTTACCAAAGCTCACAGATGTAATTATAGGGAGCGATTCAGTGACCACCTTTTACCAGGAAATGATGTTGTCTACTATTTCACAAAACAGCAAAACGGACAGATCATGAGGATTTACCACCAGATGGCTCACAAAGGCTACGCGCGTAAAATAAATATGAGCAGGGGAAACTTGGTAATAGTCCTTTTCGCGTCACTTATGCTCGGCTTTTTTCTTTCGACGTGTACAATTCCGTATTTGATTTCTGCCGACAACTCTATTTCTTTGGTGCTTGAATTGGAGGATAAAGGTGATGGGGAGGAAAATGATAGCGAGGAAATCTTCATAGCAGACAAAGCTGCAGGTTTAGGGTTGAAAATGGTGTCGGCCCGACTCCATGACTACTCTGGATTGATGGTAAAGCATCAGCTGCCACTTCCCTCGATTCCGTACCTTGAGACGATTTGTCCGCCTCCGGACTGGGTCTGAACTATTCTTACTTGCACTGGTTTTATACCTCAAGTACCGAATCACGCCTACGAGCTGATTCATTCTGTTAGCCATATTCGATTATTTCAACGTTTTTTTCCATGAGTTCATCAAAATCTGGCCTATTGGCCAATATTAAGTTTGACCTACCTGCGGGTATCGTCGTTTTCCTTGTCGCAGTTCCCTTATGTTTAGGAATTGCCCTTGCCAGTGGTGCGCCACCGCTTTCGGGTATTGTTGCCGGAATTGTGGGTGGTATTGTGGTCACACTGTTTAGTGGTTCGCCATTGGGAGTGAGCGGACCGGCAGCTGGATTGGCGGCCATTGTTCTGACAGCGATTCCTGCCTTAGGAGGTTTTGAGATATTCTTGCTTGCGGTGGTTGTCGCAGGTTTGATCCAATTTATTCTAGGTGTTTTAAAGGCTGGAATTATCGGTTATTACTTTCCCAATTCAGTCATTAAAGGAATGTTGGCAGGTATTGGAGTCATTATTTTTCTCAAGCAAATTCCACACGCCTTTGGCTACGATAAGGACCCAGAAGGGGAGGTGTCGTATGTCCAGCCCGATGGAGAGACTACGTTTAGTGAGCTTTTTAATATGATGGATTTCATTACCCCGGGATCCTTGGTTATTGCTGTCATTTCCCTGTTGATTTTGATTCTCTGGGAGCAAAAATTCATCAAACGTCTTGCTGTTTCTCAATGGATTCAAGGCCCTTTGGTCGTAGTAGTTATGGGGGTAATCTTAGGCTCTGTGTTCGCAGGTATCGATTCTTTGGCCTTAAGCCCTGAACATCTTGTCGCCTTGCCAGTTACAGAGGGATTGAGTGGTTTGTCGGAATTGATTCGATTCCCAGATTTCAGTCAGTGGAACAATCCGGCCGTGTATGGTACCGCCGTAACGCTTGCAGTTGTTGCGAGTTTGGAAACGCTACTCTGTGTGGAGGCGACAGATAAATTAGATCCTCAAAAACGAGTTACCCCTACGAATCAAGAGTTAAGAGCTCAGGGTATTGGTAACATGGTTTCAGGTTTGATTGGCGGCTTGCCGGTTACACAGGTAATTGTTCGTAGTTCGGCCAACATCCAGTCCGGAGGTAAGTCCAAACTGTCGTCACTTATTCATGGAATTTTAATTCTACTATGTGTGGTGTCGATTCCGTTTATCCTGAATATGATTCCATTGGCTTCACTGGCTGCCATCCTCCTTGTAGTGGGCTATAAATTGGCAAAACCTGCTTTGTTCAAATCCATGTATGAAAAGGGCTGGCTGGAATTTGTCCCATTTTTAGTAACTATCGTTGGTATTGTCTTCACCGACTTACTTACCGGAATTGCCTTGGGAATGATGATAGCCATCTTCTTTATTCTCTTCAAAAATTACCAAAAACCATTCTTCTTTGACGCTGAGGCATATAGTCCAGGACATCCAATTCACTTGCATTTGGCCGAGTCAGTATCCTTTCTCAATAAAGGAAGCATCATCAAGAGTTTGTCGCAATTGCCCGACGATTGTGAAGTAATCATCGATGCCTCAAAAACCAGGGATATGCACCCAGATGTGATGGAGATTATCGACGACTTCAAAGAGAACGCCGTTGGCAGAAATATTAAAGTCACAACTATGGGTTTTGACAATGAATTCGCTGCAAAAGGGGTGAAACATTTTGAAAAAGCAGTGGTCACCAAATAAGTTTTAGCGCAGACCTATAAATTAATCAATCAGAAAAATATATTATGAAAGCACATACATCAGAAACCCAAGCGACGATGACACCCGAGAAAGCATTGAACTTTCTCAAAGAGGGCAATCAGCGATTTTTAGAGAATATGAAACTGAATCGAAACTTGATCGACCAAGTGGATCAAACGAGACAGGGTCAGTTTCCTTTTGCTACTATTTTGCATTGCATAGACTCACGAGTTTCAGCCGAGCTCTTGTTTGACCAAGGAATTGGCGACATCTTTAGTATTCGTATAGCTGGAAACTTTGTCAATGACGATATTCTTGGAAGCATGGAGTTTGCCTCTAAACTGGCCGGTACCAAATTGATTTTGGTGATGGGACACACACACTGCGGAGCGATCAAAGGGGCTTGTGACCATGTGGAGATGGGAAACCTTACCACATTATTAGAGAAGCTACAGCCAGCAGTTAAAGCGGTTGAGCCGAAGTACACAACCTTGGGCTCCGGCAATGCTGAGCTTGTTCAAGAAGTGGCTGATGTCAATGTCAAACTTACCATCGAGCAAATCAGATCAAGAAGTAGCATATTGAAAGAAATGGAGGACAAGGGAGAAATTGCGATTGTTGGCGCGATGTACGACATCGAAAGTGGAAACGTGACTTTTTCGTAAAGCGATATTGACTAGGAAATAGGAGGAGAGGCCCATGGCTTCTCCTTTTTTTTGCCTTGATTTTACCTCTGACGGCGAAAATCAGGAAATAAGTTTGTTGTGAAAAGCAAAGCGAACCAACTCGACCACATTGTGCATGTCAAGTTTGCGCATGATGTTGGTGCGGTGGGTGTCAACTGTGCGCGGACTGATAAATAGAATCTCTGCAATTTCTTTGTTCGAGAAACCTTTGGCGACAGACTTGATAATTTCGATTTCACGTTCGGTGAGCTCGGCTAGGAGCGGACTTTGATTCACCATGGGTTCGATGGTCTCTTTTTGGACCAGAGCACGTGTAACGTCAGACGGAAAATGCTCACCACCCTTGGCAATCGTTTTTATGGCATAAATCAATTCGTCCTTGGGAATGGTTTTTAGAAAATAGCCTTTGACGCCAAATTCGATAAATTTCTGAATCAATGATTTCTCCTGATGCATGGTGAGAATGGCAATGAGAACATCTGGAAATTGCTTTTGGACAGTTTCGGCACATTGCAGACCGTTCATCTTGGGCATGTCGAGGTCGAGTAGGAGTACGTCCACATCCGATCCAGGAATACGCTCTAGGACTTCTTCTCCGTTCTTACACGTCGCAAGGATATTGATCTCTGCTTCACCCTCCAATAATTTGGTGATGCCGTCAAGAATCAATTGGTGGTCGTCGGCTAGAATTACATTAATCATCAGAAACTGGAATTTTTACTGTTGCTAAAGTGCCACTTTCCGAGCTCGGCTCAAAATTTACTTTGCCGTTAATTGTGTCCAGTCTGCTTGAGATATTCATCAGTCCAATACCGTCTTTCTGCTGGTCAGACCGCATTCCTTTCCCATTGTCTTCAATCATCAAGAGCAGGTCCTTCCCTGTCTTGAACAATTGGACATTGACCTTGCTGGCCTGGCTGTGCTTGATGACATTGTTGACCAATTCTTGTGCAATTCTATATATGGCGATCTCTACTTTTTCACTGAATCTCTGATGAATCCCAAAGTGTTCGAACTGAAAGGCTACTTCACTATGTCCAAGGCTGTTCTCCAACATGTCGTTCAAGGCGGGAATCAATCCAAGTTCGTTCAATGAACGCGGCATCATTTGGTGCGACAATTCCCGCAGTTCTGTGGCCGAATCATCCAATACCTTAATCAGTTTTTCCGTATCCTTCGTTTCATTTCCCGAAAAGACTTTCTGAAGTCCCAGTTTCAATCCGCCTAACTGCTGAACAATACCGTCGTGCAAGTCTTTCGCTATTCGCTTGCGCTCTTCTTCCTGGACTTGAATTACCGCCGACAGACCTTTTTGCTGTTCTTCGATGCGGATTTGGGCAAGTTTGTTCTTCTGCGTTTGTTTCGAACGGTAGAATAGAAATCCACCAACAAGAAGTAGGAGGAAGGATGCACCAATGAGTAGTTTTAGCTGCTCATCTTTCTTTGCTGCTTCCAATTCGGCTGTAGCCTTGTCCTTTTCCAAAAGTTGGGTCTTGAGCTGCTCATTCAGCAATTCATTCTTTGTCCGCTCCGATTCAAAGGACACAAAGAGTTGGTTCATCTTACTGGTGTAGTCCTCATTGTAAATTGAATCTTTGAGGGCACTTTCTATTTTGCGTAAACTGGCTGCAAGTTTGTAATCTCCAAAACGCTCGTAGTGATCGGCAAGCTTCTCAGCAGCTGTACGCTGTCGGTCCAGCAAACCCAATTCAATAGCCTGCTCATTCCCCGCCTTCAGCAGAATCAAAGCACTGTCTGGTCGATTGGTCAAGCTCAACAAGTTTCCGATAGCGATTCTTGTGATCACGGCACTTGAAGCCACATCAATCTGCTCCTTAATGACGAGTGCTTCACGATAGTATGAAAGAGCCTTATCCAATTCACCCAACTCTTCATAGATTGAACCTATGTTATGAAGGCTAATGGCTATTTCATCTTCGCTCTTGGTCTTCCTGTTCAGTTCCAAACTTTGGTTGTAACAATCAAGCGCACGTTGGTAATTTCGAACACGTTTGTACTCCGAACCCATGTTAGAAAGTATGTTGCCTATTAAATCCTCTCTGGATTCTCGTTGGAAGATCTCCATACTCAACTCTGCATACTTTATAGAGTTTTTATGGTCTCGCAGGTCAGTAAATAGGGAGGCAAGATTGCTATAGGTATAGGCTTCCAGAATAAACTCTCCTTGTTCTCTTCTCAGGTTTGCCGACTTCAAGTAATATTCTAAAGCCAGATCAAAGCGGCCTAGATAATGGTAACACGTTCCAATATTGCTGTAGTTCGAATGGATTTTGGGCGATTTCTGAGCTTCACGAATAGCAATGGCCTTTTTCTGGCAGATTATCGCCGAGTCCAAATTCCCCAGCGAAGTATACGCATTCGAAAGATTGCCATAGGCGATTGGGATGCCTGAACTATCATTGACTTGTTCATACATTGAAAGCGAGCGCCGGTAATAGTTGACTGCACTCTGATATTCGGCCGTCCTTTCATAGGTCATCGCGATATTATTGAAAAAGTTTCCCGTAGTCAATACATCGCCCTTCTCTTTCGATTGCTCAAGTCCATCTAAGAAATATTGCAAGGCTTTATCAAACTCATAGTTGTCGAAATAAGACCACCCAATTGCGGCATGGGCATCCATTTCGTATTTGAATACCCCTTTTTCTCGCGCTAGTTCTCTTGCCTCCATAGCCAAAGTTCTTGCCGAGTCGAGGTTGACCGATAAAGCATCGTAAGCGGCATCAGTTTTTTCCTTGAGAAAGGCAGAGTCAGCCGCTGTTTGAGCAAGTGCATTGCCTCCAAGACCAACGAAAAGTAGGAAGATAAATCTGTTCATATAACATCGTTTCAACTGTAAAACTAAGGTTTTGGATATTGATTGAATTCTAAATCAATTTCTATTTCAATAAAGGCCGTTCTTTTTCTCCAGTAGTCGGTATTCTTTGTACTTTTCGCGGGCAACCACCAGCCAGTTTTTAACCAAGCTAAAGGATTTGATGCACTATTCTCAAGACCATAATCGAGGTTGGTGAACTGCGAATTCCGCTTACTTGATGGTGAGTTATATACGCACTGCGCATAGCCATTAGAGTAGTAGAAAAGCTTTTTGTTAAGAATGATAGCCACAAAAACACAAGCCAAAACAAAGCTGTCCAATAGCATGGCTCTGCTTACCTCTGTGACCGTGGCTATCGGCTCGATCATTTTGTACTTTATAGGGGCCTCGGCTGGTTTGCTGACTGTTCTCGCAATTTCTTCAGCGGTCTACTGGATTCCAATCACACTCAATAAATTGGGATATAATCTAACTGCGCGACTCACGCAGATCATGCTGTCCTTTGTACTCATATTTATCCTTACGGTCTTATTTGATACCAATACCGATTTTGATTTTCACTACCTCGTAATGATCGGATTAGCCATACTCTTTTTCGATGATGAAATTGGTAAATGGAAGTGGGTGTTGGCGGCTATGACCTTGCCTTTGTGGATTCTGTCTCTGACGGCTGCTCATTATTTCGGACCTATTGTCGAGTTAGAATCTGGTGTGGTGTCGACTATGAAGCTCATGAATAACATCCTTCAATTTGTGTTTGTTGGTGCTATTTTGTATTTCTTCTCCAATGAAACGCAGGTGTATGTGGACAAAGTCGAGATGCAAAAACAATCGCTTGAAAAGACCAATGAAGAACTTGACCGGGCGCTAGAGAAAGCGAATGAGGCCACGGAGTATAAATCGATGTTCCTGGCCAATATGAGCCATGAAATTCGCACACCACTAAACGGAGTCATCATGGCCGGGAACCTCCTGCTCAATTCCGAGCTAGATGATTCTCAAAAGGAAGCAGCCAATATTATCCGCGATTCTGGAGGTAATCTCTTAGTGATCGTCAATGACATCCTCGATTTCAGCAAGGTGGAGGCGAATAAGTTGGTTTTTGAAAATGATCCTTTCGCACTTCGGCAAACGATTGAGAGCACCCTCTTACCTTTCAAGTACGAATGTGGCAAAAAGAAGATAGACCTAGCATTGAACTATAAATCTGAGCTGCCAGACGTATTGGTTGGGGACAAACAAAGAGTGCGACAGGTACTCACAAATCTCGTCGGAAATGCGGTAAAATTCACGGATACAGGAGGCGTCAAAGTCTCTGTGGAGTCTCTGCCTTCATCACATGTGAATCGAACAAAAATCTGCTTTGTTATTGAGGATTCCGGAATAGGCATCGCGCCCGACAAACTCGAGTCTATTTTTGAAAGCTTTACGCAACAAGATGGCGGGACCAATCGAAAATATGGAGGGACGGGACTCGGTACGTCGATAGCAAAAATGCTAGTGGATATGATGCACGGTGAGATCAAAGCCATCAGTCCGAATCCCAAGAACGATTACAACAATTGTCCGGGCACGGTTATGCAGTTTTCTATAGACTTGGAGATGTCAGATCTTCCTGTTGATCAAGTTGCTCAACCAACGCTTAGGCCAGCTGGAGAATTTGATAGTGGCAAACAGTCTGAGGAAAATCAGCAAGCGTGGTCATCCACGACGAAGATCTTGCTCGCCGAAGACAATCTGATCAATCAAAAAGTCGCTAAAATGGTTTTCGAAAAAATGGGATTGTCGATTGAAGTTGTGGAAGATGGTGAACAAGCTGTACATCGAGCGAGGGAGGAGGAGTTTGATCTTATCTTCATGGATTACATGATGCCCAAAGTAGATGGCTTGCAGGCCACCGCCATGTTGCGTGAAAGCCATGTTCAAACTCCCATCATTGCCGTTACCGCCAATGCGCGCGAACAAGATCGTACCAAGTGTTTGGAGGCGGGGATGAACGATTACATAAGTAAGCCTGTCAGCATCGAGAAATTACAGCTGATTCTGAACAAGTGGCTTTGATCATTTCTTCATTCAATTTACGCGCGTAAAATCCGAATTCAGCTATCTTCGCTCCATGAACAATCCTATTTCTATTGCCATCCATGGTGGTGCAGGAACAATCTTGCGCAGTAGCATGAGTCCCGAAAAAGAAGCTGCCTACAATGCGGCCTTATCTCTTGCTCTTGATGCCGGCTATTCGGCGCTTGAGAAAGGTCTCTCTGCACTAGATGCCGTTGAAATAGCTGTTTGCTCACTTGAAGACTCGCCACTTTTCAACGCAGGAAGAGGTGCTGTGTTCACGCATGAAGGCACGCATGAGATGGATGCGTCTATTATGGAAGGTGCCAACAGAATGGGAGGTGCAGTGACGACTATCCACGGCATCAAGAACCCCGTTAAACTGGCGCGTTTGGTAATGGAGCAAACGGAGCACGTATTCCTTGCCGGAGAAGGAGCTATGCAGTTTGCCAAAGAACAAGGAATAGCGCTTGAACCCGACGCGTATTTCCATGATGAATTGCGCTACCAGCAATGGCAAGAGTCGCTAAAAAGCGATGTAGTACAATTGGATCATTCACCTTTGAAGGAAAACAAGTTTGGAACTGTTGGAGCTGTGGCCTTGGATCAATTTGGGAACCTAGCAGCGGCTACCTCTACCGGTGGAATGACCAACAAGAAATTTGGTCGAGTAGGTGATAGCCCTATGTTAGGTGCGGGAAACTATGCCAACAATAAAACATGTGCCGTCTCGTGCACAGGTAGCGGCGAATTCTTTATACGCGCCGTGGTTGCCTATGACGTAAGCTGCCTCATGGAATACAAAGGCTATACGCTAGCCCAGGCTTGCCGTGAGGTCGTTCAAAATCGATTGATGGAAATCAATGGGGATGGCGGACTCATTGCCGTCGATGCCCAAGGGAATGTGTGCCTAGAGTTCAATACGGACGGTATGTACCGCGGTATGAAGAAAAGTACTGGTGAAAGTGAGATTGCTATTTATTAGCCGACTTAAATAAAGCTAGCTGTCATTGGAAGAACTTTGACTACCCGGTTATCAATGGTGAACTCATCTCCATTGGCCAGAATATGAACCGTCAAATTACCTAAGCTTATTGGAGTACCCTTCGGTAGCTCTGCGTGGCGATTGTGAGTCAATCCGCGTGGATCGAATAGAATAACCATGCCCGAGCCAATTACGCGAAATTTATTTCCTTTTTCAATCACAATGCCCGTGTCTTCGGCCAAGCCCACTCCCAGTAAGGTTGGGTGAATGGCTACTGATTCAGCCAGCCTTCCAAATCTTCCCCGTCGAATGAAATGTGTGTCGATAACAAGGCCCTCGATTAATCCAAGTCCCTTCTTCATCAATACGGCACCTTTGAGTAAGGATTCCTGACTACTTCCTCCCGCTACCATCTCAGTGCTCATGGCCATAGCTCCAGCGCTGGTTCCAGCTATAACTAGACGTTCATTTTGATAACGTCTAGACAGAATCTCATGAGCTTTGGTGCCTCCTATATGTTTTGCGATCTTGCTTTGATCTCCACCCGTGAACATGATGCATTCACATGCTTCCAACGTTTCAAGTGCTTCTTTGCTATTGCTATCTTCTTTGGATCGAATATCAAGCACGGTTAGATCTGTACATCCAAGATGTCCAAAAGCCTGGATATAGGCCTCTGCTACTTCATCAGGAATGCTGGATGCCGTAGGAATAATCACAATTTTGGCGTCCGGTCCGCCAGCCTCTTTGACAACGTGGCTTAAAATGCCATCGTCAATAAAATCCACGCTAAAACCTTCATCGATTTCGTCCCCCTTGTGCTCATTCCCCCCGATCGGAATTAATACTCCCTTTGGCTCCATGGCTAAAAATTGAATTAATCCACGAAAATACTACTTCAGAGGAAAAAAAATATTTACTTTTCAAACACACTATACAGAAGTTATAAACGCTGACCAAATAACGCTTAGAATATGATTATCCGCGCAATAAACGCAATGAGGGGACCGAATTATTGGTCTATCCGTCGCCATAAATTAATTGTAATGGTGCTGGATTTGGAGGAGATGGAACAACGCCCAACCAATAAAATTCCTGGATTTAGAGAAAGACTTGAAGCACTTTTACCAACCATGGTCGAGCACCGCTGTTCGGAAAAGGTCGAAGGAGGATTCTTCATGCGCGTCGACGAGGGTACATGGATGGGTCATGTCGTTGAACATATTGCGCTTGAAATTCAGACGCTTGCTGGAATGGACGTGGGTTTTGGACGTACTCGTGGATACGGTGAGGAAGGCGTTTACCATGTTGTTTTTGCCTACATGGAGGAAAAAGTTGGCGTATATGCCGCCAAAGCTGCAGTTCGCATAGCTGAAGCACTTGCTGAAGGCAAAGACTATGATTTGGAAGCGGATATCCAAGAAATGCGTGAGTTGCGCGAATCTGTGCGTCTTGGACCTTCAACTGGCAGCATTATCGAAGAAGCTGCAAGCCGCGGTATTCCGTGGATTCGATTGAATAAATACTCCTTGTGTCAGCTTGGATACGGTAAAAATCAAAAACGAATTCAAGCAACTGTAACAAGCGAGACCAGCAGCATTGCGGTCGAACTAGCTTGCGATAAAGAAGACACGAAATTCATCCTCGAACAAGCCGAAGTCCCCGTTCCAAAAGGTGATATTATTCGCACCGAGGCTGGTCTGCGTGAAGCTGTTGACTATGTTGGTTACCCGCTGGTCATCAAGCCTGTCAACGGTAATCACGGACGCGGAATTACAGCCAATCTCAACAATTGGGAGGATACGCTCGTCGCCTTCCATGCTGCGAAAGAAGTCTCGCGAACAGTTATTGTCGAACGATTTATCGTCGGAGAAGATTACAGACTTCTAGTAATCGACTACAAACTTGTCGCAGCCGCGAAAAGAACTCCGGCTGGTGTGACTGGCGATGGTAAATCGACTATTCAGGAACTTATCGACCTGGTAAACGCCGATCCGAGAAGAGGTTATGGTCATGAAAAGGTGCTTACGCAAATTTCAGTAGATGCCATGACCAACAATATTATCAAAGAAGCCGGTCGTACATTGGAAACTGTCCTTCCAGCAGGGGAGTGGATGGCACTCAAAGACACGGCAAATTTGAGCACGGGTGGTACGTCTACCGATGTGACAGATATAGTACATCCGTACAATGTGTTTATGGCCGAGCGCATTGCCAAGATTATCGGACTCGATATTTGTGGAATTGATATCATGACTAGTGATATAAGCACGCCCTTACACGAAACAGGCGGCGCTATCCTCGAAGTCAATGCTGGCCCCGGTTTTAGAATGCACTTGGCTCCTTCAGAAGGACTTCCAAGGAACGTGGCTGGAGCAGTAGTCGATATGTTGTTCCCTCCAGGAGTGGAATCTCGCATCCCAATCATTGCCGTTACCGGTACCAACGGAAAGACAACCACAACGCGCTTGCTCGCGCACATCATGCGGATGAAAGGCTTTAAAGTAGGTTATACTACAACCGATGGTGTCTATATCCAAAACAGGCTGCTGATGACGGGAGATTGTACCGGGCCAGCTAGCGCCGAGTTTGTCCTAAAAGATCCTACCGTTGATTTTGCTGTTCTGGAGTCTGCTAGAGGTGGCTTGCTGCGCGCAGGACTTGGATTCAAATCATGCGACGTGGCGATTGTGACCAACGTAGCTCCGGATCACTTGGGGATGAAGGGAATTCATACCATTGAGCAACTGGCTAAAGTAAAAGGCGTTGTCCCAGAAACAGTGCACGCAGGAGGATATGCCATTCTGAATGCCGATGATGACCTGGTTTACGGCATGCGTAAGTCTGTCGAAGCCAATGTTGCCCTGTTTTCAATGGATGAGAACAACCCTAGAATCAAAGCGATCGCCAAAGTAGGTGGTTTGGCCGCAATCTACGAGAATGGATACATCACAATTTGCCGCGGCGATTGGAAGATGCGTATCACCAAAGCAGTTAATGTCCCTCTCACTTTTGGAGGCAAAGCAGCTTTCATGATTCAGAATGTTCTCCCAGCAGCGCTTGCAGCCTATACTCGAGGTGTTCCTTTGGAAGATATTAAAGTGGCCCTAGAGTCATTTATTCCGTCGCCTGCTCAAACGCCAGGCCGACTCAACTTATTCGAATTCGAGAACTTTACTGTTCTGTTGGATTACGCACACAACGCGGCTGGTCTGCGCGCAGTAAGCCACATGATTCAGAAAATTGAATGTACCAAGAGAGTTGGAATCATCGCCGGAGTAGGTGATCGACGCGTTGAAGACACCAATGAGGTCGGACAAGTCGCTGCAGAGGCTTTTGATGAGGTGATTATTCGCCAAGATAAAAACCTGCGCGGACGAACTGAAACCGAAATCATCGATATGCTCGCCGATGGTATTAAAATGGTCGATCCGAATAAAAACGTGAAGGTTATTCAAAAAGAAAGCGAAGCCATTGACTACGCGATAAAAAATGCCATTCCTGGAAGTTTGATTGTTATTTGTAGTGACGTCATTCCCGATGCATTGGCACAAGTCCAAAAATACAAGGAAGAAGAAGCCGAACGCCTCAATGGGTTTTCAAGGGATGATATTCCCAATCTTCAACCTCTGGTTTAATATTTAAGGAGTTCCAAACGGAGCTCCTTTTTTATTCTACCTCACTTTTTCGGATTACCTCAGCCTCAAGAATAGCTCACCAATTGCCGCAGTTTACCCATCCTCTTTTAGTCAAAGAATCCTCTAGAAAACGGTTGATAAATATTTTTGAAATAAACTGGTCCCGAATAATTGTATTTCTGCCCAATTGTGCATATTCGTTCCGTTTTTCAGCTCTAAAATGAGCACTGAATTTGCATTATGATACACCCGAATACAGAATTAAAATTAATCAGCAAAGAAGTGGGGTATGGCGTCGTTGCCACCGATTTTATTCCAGCTGGTACCATTACTTGGGCGCTCGATAAATTGGATCGAGAATTTAGCCCCGAAGAGTTTGCAAAGATGGCTCCGATCTATCAAAACATCCTAGATACCTACACTTTTCGCAATAACAAAGGAAACTTTGTACTGTGTTGGGATCATGGCCGCTACGTGAACCATAGCTTTAACTCCAATTGCCTCACTACCGCTTATGATTTTGAAGTCGCGATTCGAGACATTTTACCAGGTGAACAATTGACCGATGATTACGGATATCTCAACATTCCCTATCCTTTTCGTGGAATTGATGAAGGGACCAAACGAAAAATCGTCTACCCCGATGATCTGCAAAAATATTACAAGGTCTGGGACAAAAAAATCGAGAAAGTATTTGGTCATGTTCCCAATCTTGAACAACCTCTTCGAGAGCTCATTGACGATGCTCTGTGGACCAAAATTGGTCTGATTGTCGAAGGAAAGGAGAAGATGGATTCAATATTGAATAATTACTATTATGGGCAGACTATAAAGAACACCAAGAACTAGTTGTCGAGACGTAACGAATCACTGTCGCCAAGTATATATCCTTCCCCATGCACGTTTTCGATGTGTATGCAGGGATCTTCCACCAAGTACTTGCGCAGCTTTGCGATATACACATCCATACTCCGTGTCGTGAAGTAGTCGTCGTTTTTCCAGATTTCCAAGAGTGCCTTTTGACGAGGCATGACTTCATTTTTATATTGGCACAAGAGTGCAAATAATTGAGATTCCTTTGGTGTCAATCGCCGCTTGGTTGTAGCACTTTCAAGTGTTCGCGACTTTTTGGTAAACGTAAAGTCACCAATGGTCCATATTTCTTGCTGTGCTTCGTGTACTGGCTTTCTTTTCAGTATGGCCTTGATTTTATACAAAAGCAATTCTGTATCAAAAGGCTTCGTAATGTAGTCATCCGCACCAATTTTAAATCCCTTGACCTGATCTTCCTTATCCCCGCGTGCGGTTAAAAACAAGATCGGAATTGTGGGGTTGATTTCGCGAACGTCCTTGGCCAACTCAAATCCATCCTTTTCAGGCATCATTACGTCGAAAACGCACAGGTCATAATTCCCTTGTCGAAATTTGCTGTAACCCAGTTTTCCGTTTACGGCCCAGTCGACCTGGAATTTGGATAGCTCGAGGTAGTTTCTCAAGACCGCTCCAAAGTTCTCTTCGTCTTCAACCAACAATATGCGGGGCAGGACACTCATGATAGTGGTAAGGTTATGCCTATGCGAGTTCCTTTTCCAAGCGCCGATTCAACTTGAATTTCTCCGCTGTGCCTTTCTACGATGGTTTTCACATAGCTAAGTCCCAATCCAAATCCTTTGACCTCGTGTAAATTCCCTTGCTGGGCACGATAAAATGTCTTGAAGATGCGTGACTGAACCTCTTTGCTCATGCCAATACCATTGTCCAAAACTTCCAATAGCACGTGATCGCCTTTGCGTTCCGTCCGCAGCGAAATCGATGGTGGATTCTTACAGTATTTTATTGCATTGTCGACCAAGTTCAGAATAGCGTTGTACAAATGATTCTGATCTCCATCAACCGATAATTCACTGCTTTCGAGCTTCGTCACGATCGAACCATCCTTGCTTTTCACTTGAATGTCCATCGATGTAGCCACGCGCTCAACCAACTCATTCAAATCTACACGCACAATATTGAGTTTCAATTCCTCTTTCTCCATCCGCGCAATTTGTAGAACGTTCTCCACATGTGCACTCAATCGCGTATTCTCGTCTTGGATCACATCAAGGTAATAGTTCACCTTTGGTGCGTCCCCGCTCACTTCAGGATGCCGAATCGAATCTGCAGCCAAACGAATGGTCGCCAATGGGGTCTTGAACTCGTGGGTCATATTGTTGATGAAGTCTGTCTTCATCTGGGAGATTTTCTTTTGACGTAGAATGTAATAAACCGTAAACCCAAAAGTGAAAACCATAATTAGCGTCAACCCAATTGCTAGAAAGAGGATTGCCGACATAGAGCCCAACACAACCGCGTCTTTCTCAGGAAAACTTAGCCCCAACTGATACTGATCAAGGACTTCCATTCCCGGAAATAGGGAAGCACTATATTGTGGGATCATCGAACTTGCCTGTAGTTGGTTGCTGTCTGGTAGATTGAGCTTGTAGTCTGCTTGAATGCCTTGCCCCGCGAGTTTTTGCGTGAGCAGACTGTCGATATTGCACACCGAAAGACGAGCTTTCAGCGGATCATTTGACGTAAGTTCGGCCACGATCATCTTGCCCAGCACGTCTCCGACAACATTTACTTTGTGTTCAAACTGTCGGCGGTGAATGATCGTATCGCTATAACTCGTATCCTGTGATGCGTATCGAGTAATCGTGTATGTGTTTTGTGTCTGATCGCCCGATTCGGTGATAATCTGAATATCATGGTCAACTTCGGCCGAATCTTCCTCGCTCCAAATGATAACTTCCGTTTTCTCCCCATCTTGATCATTTGCCGAAGGCTCAATCACTTTAAACTCATCCTCTCTTGTCCAAGTACCTTCCTTGTATTCCCGCATCAATACGGTGAGTTCTGGGATAAACTCGTTGGATAAACTCTTGTCGATGTATAACTCCGTTTGTTTATGCTCCAACTCCTGCACGGTAGCCGTCAAAGCTTGTTTGACCGACCGATCAAATTCAGCCTCTTTCTCAGCATAGGCCGAGGTCAACCAATGCCATTGCAGCGCCCCAATTCCCAAAAGAGAAACGGTCATGAGGATTACGATAAGTGTAACGTGATTCTTTGTCATGGTCGAGCGGCATTCGCCAAATGTCTTGTACAAAGCTAGTTGGCTCAATTCCGAGCACAAAAACTTTAACCTTTCTTTAACCTGTTTTGGGGAGTGCTTAACCAAAATGGGCGTGCTTCAGAGGTAATTTTGGCTTCGAACAATCATAAACTCATTAGCATGAAAAGAAAAATATTTATTCTGACAATGTTGGCACTAAGTGCTGGTTTTGTGGCCTTTACTGCCCAAGAAGATTCTGGCGAACTTACAAAAGTAAGCGTCGTTCATCACGAAGGAAATCAAGTCATAGTCCTCGACACCGTTTTTGACCCGGCATCGGGATATACCGTTGAGCAGTTTTTATTGGATCATGGATTGAATCCTGACGAAACAGACATTATCAATACCGATAACTTGGAAGGTGCCCACGTGCACGATCTTGGACACGATGTGTGGTTCATGGAAGATCAAGGCAAGGGCTGTGACGTAAAATGTGTCCAAAAGTTTCGTTCGAATCCAGGTGAAAACAGCTTCATTTCTGTTGACGGTAGTCACAAAGATGTCCGCATCGAAAAGACGGTCGACGATGAGGGAAATGTGAGCATCAGACAATTTGTAAACGGTGAAGAAGTAGAACCTTCCGAGGAAGACGTGCGCTGGATTGAGGAAGGTAGCGATGCCGCTCGGCCGAAGCATCGGGTGATGGTGCTAGAAACCGAAGACCAAGAAGGAGATGGCGATGTCGTCATTGAAAAGCGCGTTTTTCGTTCGGCAGATGATGCTGAAATGAGCGAGGAAGAAATCCAGCAAATGGTTGATAAAATCAAAAGCGAGCATGGAGTCACAGGAGAAGGTGATGAGAAGGTCATCGTCGTTATGGATCAAGTGCATTCTGGCATCGTTGACCCAGAGAATCTACCCGAGGGCGCACAGATGATGGAAGTTGAAGTCGAAAAATTCATTGACTCAAATGGTGAAGAACAAATCCAAATGTGGATCAACGGGGAAGAGGTAGATCCAGCTGATCACCAAGATTTGATGAATATGGAAGAAGGTGATGGAACTATCGAGATCGAAATTGAAATGATCGACGGTGAAGATGATGGGGAAAATACGTGGATCATCAACGATGACGGTGAAGATCAGGAAATCATCATCGAAATGCTCGGAGGTAATGGGTATACAATTGCTATTGTATCGACTGTAACTGAGAATGAGCAGGCTCAAGGTGAAAATAAGGATGTAAAGCAGGACAAGCATGAACTTGCTATCAACGACTTGCGGTTTTCTCCAAATCCGAATGGCGGACAGTTCAACCTTAGCTTCAATCTGCCCGAAAAAGGGCGCACCGAATTGGTCATCTTTGATCTCCAAGGAAAGCGGGTGTACGAAGAGAAATTGGGTAAATTCTCTGGCGAGTACAACAAACAAATTGACTTGAGCTCAGCCGGACCGGGAACTTATATCCTAAACATCTTGCAAGGCAATCACAAATTGGCGGAGAAGATTATCGTGCGATAACCAATTCCAATTATCCCACATAAATAAAGGCAGCGGTTCGTTTACCGCTGCCTTTGTACTTAGTTACCTTAACCTTAACTAAAAAGCACTGAGTAGTGCCTATATTTTAATGCTTTACAACAAGCTTTCCCTGGTATACGGAGTTGCCCATTTGCGTAAGCGAAACCATATAAATGCCCGATTCTAAAGCTGTGATATCAATTGAATGCATGTTGCTTGTCACGTTTTCTTCCATCACCAAGTCACCCGTTACAGAATAAACCTGCACGTAGTCGGCCGACAAATCCTTGCTCTCAATCGTCAAATAATCATTCGCTGGATTCGGGTAGATCAAGAGGTTTTCTGGGCGAAGGATGTCTACGATATTAACTGTACACGAACTGCCCATCACGAATAATTCGCCAATTTCCTCTTCACTCAGTGCACTTTGATAAAAAGCCACATCATCCAAAACACCTTCAAATCCCACGCCCATGACGATATCCGAACTCCATTGTCCGATCAATGCTTCTTCGCTTATAAATTCGTTGACCAACACATTGTCCAAATACATCTTCCAATGTCCCGGTATAAATACACCAACAACATGGTGCCATTGATCATCGGCGGGGAAGGGGAGAATATCGTCGTCTAACCACAAACTCTGAAAATCGGCCTGCATAAGGATTTTATTTAAGTCGTATAAACTCAATGCATAGTTCGGATTGGCCAATGGATTAAAGCCAAATCCATACTTGAGAAAAAGCACCTCGAAATCGCCTGCTTCGTCCGATCCTCCTTGAAACCACAAGCTTATGCTCATCACCGAATCAGGGGATACATCGAAATCTTCCATGCCCTGAACGAGTAACATGGCGCTCTGACTTCCATCAAATGCATAAGCACATCCATCTTCTCCAAAACGATCGGCGGCAGGGAGAACATTTCCGACAATAATACCGTCATTAATTCCCACCATGTCATCCGGACTTCCCGAAAATGGCCAATATGCTCGAAGACCGTCTGTCGGCATTTGAGCGTTCATTGCGACACATAATAGTGCTAGGAGCAGGGTGGCTGCAGAGTTTTTCATTGGGTAGTTTAATTGTAGTAAGTACTATAAAGACTTCGACGAAAGTCACTTGGTTGCATCCATGATAAAAAGCGGTAATGGGTCCCGGTCTCCTCTTAAATAGATTGGTATGAACTTTGTCCTTGCAATGGTGTACTTTCACTTGTAATATGATGACGATGCCCAAATATCTCTTAACCCTCTGCTTCTTTGCGCTTCTAGCCGCTTGTAATTCCAGTAAATCGGTAAGTTCCGATGAGCTCTCGACCGACGCTAAAACCAACGTGGCAAGCACGCAAGTCCTAATTTCTCAAGAAGGACCAATTCAAATAACCCAATCGGAAGATGCTGAGAGCTATACGATTAGCAGGTCTGACATCAACAAGGAAATCACCGATCTTCGCTTCGTTAAACGCTACTTTCGGTACTACCAAACCATCAACGAAAAGAATGAAATCCAGTATTTGGACGACTCTCTGAATGTTTTTAATGAAGTGGAAGACTTCTTTTGGACCTGTGGGACGGTTCCGCATTATACGATGACAATTATTTCGGAAGGGAAGTTTTTTGTGGTGTATTCCGACGAGACATTCTTTGACATGAATAACGATGAGCCAGCAAAGGAAATCGCCCGGATTTCAATGGATAATATCGATGCCCTCATGTTTATCAATGGCGAAACGACTTTCAATTACACAACAAATTTTGGCGTTGGACAAGAGAACCGACTTGAGCCAGAAACACTCATTGCTAAAAAGGGCGAGAAGTATCATTTCCACGGAGCACCGCAAGTCGAGTACGACGAGATTTTTTTCACGAAATTCTCACCCAGCTTAACCACACGTAATGGCCGCTTGTATGGTCTGCACAATATCATAGAGCCTACGATTACCGAGTTAGGGGAGTTCACTTACTTCCTGGCCCCAGTGACATTTCCCTCGGGTGAAAAGGCGATTTTGGACGTGTTCGGCAAGGTCTATCGCTAGCTTTATCACAATCAGCGACAAGCGCAAATGGCTATTCTAGTCCTTTCATTTCCTCAACTCATTTATTAGCTACCAAGCCTCTGCGATTGGGTGTTTTAATTAGTGTTGCTTGCGATTTTGGCTCGAATAAATTGAAATGTTTTTATCTTTTCCATCGAAAATGAGTTCATTAACCCCTCTTGATGCTTTCAGCGAGTACCTGTCGCAATTCCCCGATTTCTCGTCGGAATCATTCGACTTGGTAAAACCCTTTATTCAGGAAAAGGTGCTGCTTGAAGGCGATTATCTCTTGAAGCAAGGTCAGACTTGCCGACAAGTCGCATTTATTGTTGACGGACTTTTCCGAAGCTCATATCTCCGTGATGGGAAAGAGATTACCACTTGCTTCTGCCCAGAAAATAGTATCACTTGCTCTTTTGAAAGTTTGATTAGTCAGCAGCCTAGCGAGAACTCCATTCAAGCCATTGAGAAATGTAGAATTCTGTGCATTGAATATGAGAGTCTCCTAAAGCTTTATGAGATAGATTCTTTTTGGCAACAAGTCGGACGCATAGCAGCTGAAGGTGAATACTTGGTAACAACCAATCACAATCGATTTATAAACGACTTAAGCGCAACCGATCGCTACTTGCAGATTCTGATGAAAAACAAGGAACTTCTTCAACGAGTACCCTTGAATTATCTAGCTTCCTATATCCAGGTTGAACCCGAAACATTAAGCCGCATCCGAAAGAAGACCGCGCGTTCTTGACCTAGATCAATTGATGCTGAATGCAGGCCGCCCAACTTTGCATTTCTAATCAACTAAAAGGATCAAGATGAATTCAGAAAAAACAAAATTGGATATTGTAGCGAACTACGGAAAGCTCGCCAAGTCAGTAAATGGAAATGTGTTAAGTAAACTCTTCGCTTGCTGTGATCCAGGCGAAATAGCTGCACAAGTTGGAAATAAAATCGGATATACTTCCGATCAGATGGCCTCAGTACCGGCCAATTCTAATCTCGGCGTAGGTTGCGGAAACCCTTCGGCTCTTGCACAGATAAATCAAGGAGAAACCGTCGTCGACTTAGGGGCTGGAGCAGGTTTCGATGCATTTATTGTCGCTCGTGAAGTTGGTTTGAACGGAAGGGTAATTGGAGTCGATCTTTCTGAAGACATGCTCGCATTGGCCCGTAAAAATGCGCAAAAAGGAGAGTACACTCATGTCGAATTTCTCAAAGGAGATATTGAAAATCTTCCCTTGGCGGCCAATATCGCAGATCATGTAATTTCCAATTGTGTCATCAATCTTTCTTCTAGGAAAGATCTCGTTTTTAAAGAAGCATATCGTGTATTGAAAGCCAATGGCCACTTGTCGGTCTCCGATATCGTCCTGAAAAAAGATCTCCCAGAGATGATCAAGAATTCCTTGGCCGGACATATCGCTTGTATTTCAGGAGCCGCGAAACTGGATACGTACCTGACATACGTGCGGGATGCAGGATTTAAAGACGTGAAAATAGAGGAGGAGAAAGCCTTTCCTCTGGAACTCATGATAAGCGATCCGCAAATCAAGAAAATGGCCGCTGAGATGGACTTTGATCTAAATAGCGAGGAAGCTGCCGACTTAGCATCTCGGGTGGTGAGTATTTCGTTGACCGCAATTAAATAGGCGATGAAGTTCGATCACAAAAAAGGATTTATCGGAAGTCTTGTCGCTCTTATGATTGGTACGAGTTGCTGTTGGCTCACCAGCCTAGCTATTTGGTTGGGTGGGGCCACAGTACTCAGCACCTTGGCCATTGCAATTGAAGAAAGTCGAGTCATGATTATAACCGTCGCTGGCGCTCTGGCAATTTTCTCTTTCATCATCTATTGGCGTAGAAAGAAAAGCAGGGTGCCGAATAAGTGAAGTGCTGTTTTTTCACCACATTTCTTTCAACTTAGTGGAATGGTTTTGTCTCAATTTTTCGTGCGAGCCATTTGGGTAATTGTGCACAGCGACAAGCGCAAATGGCTCACTTTGTCACGATCATTGAACCACTAGCTTTCCGCTGTGAATTGGGCCTTCTTTCCCTACCAATTGATAGAAATAGACACCAGGTGATTCTACCGTGAAATCACATTTGCGCTTGTCGCTAGTCATTGAAATCGTTCTCACTAGCCGTCCAGTAGACGAATACAGATTCAATTGATTGCGTTCTTCAATCCCCTCAATGGTAAACTTCCCTGAACTCGGATTGGGGTAAAGTTTGAAGCCTCGATTCGCAGATTGTGCAACGAGAGTAGGCTCACCAAGACATATGCCCGGGATGTTGTCGTCGAGCCAGGTGATGCGCAGACTGATCCAGTTCTTCAATTTTTCAATTTCCTCTTCAAAGGTCTCTGCTAGCGGATCCATTTCTGGAGCGCCCACACCTACACCTAAAGTTGGCCATTTCTGGTAATGTCGGCCCTGTGCGTTCTCGATCAAGGTCGCTACACTGTCGATATAATGAAACATGACTGTCGTATCCAAAACCTGATTCGGAGAGCGCAATTCTTCATACCTGCAGCGCATAGTGTTGGAAAATGTACTGTCTTCGAACATGCGCAAATACCAGCCTGGGGAATAGTTGTCGGTCGGACAATCATTGATGAGATGCGCCCATCCCGATCCATCTTGGTTCTCGAAAATCGAACATGAATACAAGTCTTTCCAAGCCCAATCAAAGTCCCACGTTGGGCCGGCGTGCAACTTGCCTCCGTTCGAGTGTTTGTCCTTGAAGTAATACCGACTCTTCTTGAACCCGTCGTTGTTGCGCGATAATTCATTCAGGAGGAAGTAGTCGATAAAGGATAGTTCGTCCAAATACTTGCGGTATCCAAGAGCTGTATCAGCGAAATTTACGCCGTACATAGCTGTTTCCATCGAGTCCAAGAATGAGGCGATGTACTCCTTCTGCGGATCGGTGATGTCTTCTGGCTTCGGGTCGTGATACACAAAGCGCACGTCGTATTCAGGGTGGTCAATAGGATGATAATTTGACGTCCAGTAATTGTCGCCCCAAGCGAGGTCCGATTTGAAAATATAGCCTCCCGTTACGTCGTTCCCTTCGTTGTCATTGGGCGACAAATCAGCAATGTTCAATCGGTTGTTGTCGGTCTTGATTTTCTCGCCTATCACGTATATGCCACGATAAGAGTCGTCGATAAACACTTCGCACAAGGTCATTCGTGGGGCATAATGTCCCATCTCTTGGAAGATGTGTTGCGAGAAGGTATTACGGATAAAGGACTTGTCGTTGTAATTGGACAGCAGAACCCAGTCGTTCTCAGCTGGCATGTCGAGTAGGGGGACGTTGTTGTTATTTCCGTCGGCATCACGTGTCTCGAATCCATAAGGCGTTTGAGGGTATCCCGCCGAAGAAGCCCCTCGAATCTCAATGCCTATTTGACCATAATAGTGATTCGCACTGTCGGCCAAGGTGCTCAGATTGCCAATTCCATTGTATATCAAACGCATCGAAGCCGTAATCTTCGGTTCGTCGGGAATGGTTTGACCCCCTGTTTGTATGTCTACCAAGGGAAGTTCGCTACCACTGAAGTCGAAGCCTCCGAGGTCTTGAAAACAAACCTCAAATTCTCCCGTAGCGCCTCCGCCATAGATCCAGAGTTGAATATATACCGTTGATCCAGGTTCCAGAAAGTCAAGTGTAACGAAAGAAAGATAGCCCTCTCCGCTGTCGTCGTCGCAAGCGACGAGGGATAAACCCGCGCAAGAATCTCCCGTCCACAAGGCCACCCCTGTGTCGTTTATCCCACTTCCCGGTGCTTGATTCGTTGAAACAGTGATGTTTCCTGATTCAGGAACTTCTACGGCAAACCACAAATCGCCACCGTTGTAGAACGAACAGTTAGGCGTAAATCCTGATCCGATCATCCCTGTATTGTCTACTATCACACATGAATTGGTGTCCAAAGGAAGCGCTACACAAGGAAAATCACCCGGAATGGCATCTGATTCGCAACTCACGGTTAAAGTGACTACGTTTCCTACCTGCGGCTCGGGTCCATCTTGAAATATCGGGGCACCCACGGCATCAAGGACTGTGTATGAATTCTCGTTTTCGTAATCTCCTGGCGAATAGCTAAGTTGAAGTTCGTCTCCAGGGCAAACTGCGATCGTAGCTGCCGATGAATAGTTCTCTGCCGCAAATTCACCGATGGATTCTCCATTGATAAAAACTTCCAATGCGCCCCCATTCCAGCCATCCCCATAACTGTCGGCCATGTAAATATAATGATCACAGCACTGGGAAATAGCCGTAAACGTTGAGAAAACAAGTAGAAATGTGGTGAGAAATCGGTAGCTCATAGGTCTTTGGTGTATGAAAGGCACAGCCCATCAATTCCTCAAAAATAGGGATTGGAAATGTTTTCTCAGACATTGGTTGCTTCCATCTATTGGCATCCCATGTGAAACTCTATTTTTGTACGACGAAATTCTCCGCTATTGAGTAAAATTTGCCACATAACGACCATCCATCCCACCTTTGATACACGCATCTTCAAGAAAGAATGCAGGTCCTTGGTAAATGCTGGTCATGATGTGACTTTGTTGGCGGGAAATGCCCAGTCTCAGACGATAGATGGAGTCAATATTGTCGGACTCCCGTACAACGCCGGTCGCATCAATCGCTTTCTCGCTGGACCAAAAGTTTTTTACCAATGGTGCCTGGAACATGAATTCGACGTATACCATTTCCACGACCCCGAATTCCTGCCCTTTGCCAAGAAGTTGGCCCTCAAAGGAAAAAGAATAATCTACGATGCACACGAAGATGTACCCCGACAGATTTTGGCCAAATACTACATCCCCAAGTTCATTCGCCCACTGGTCTCTCGCAGATTTGAGCGCATGGAAGATGCGTGTATCCCACACTTTTCAGGAGTAGCGACTGCAACTGAACACATTGCTGAGCGTTTCAAACCCATGAACAGGAATGTCATGGCAGTTCACAATTATCCCAGTTTGAAAGAGCTCGGTGAATTTGTCCTGCCAAGCGCTAAGCCTTCCGCTACGATGTGCTATATCGGTTCTATCACTCGAATTCGTGGTGCATTTGATATGCTGGATTTAGTAGGGCGCATTCGCGCAAATCTGAACCTAGGGGGTAGTTTTTCACCAACTTCCTTGCAATTGGAGCTAGAACAACTCGATGGCTGGAAAAAGGTCAAAAATCTGGGGTTTCTGAGTAGGGAAGATGTAGTTCGTACCTTGGATGAATCCCAGCTTGGGCTCGTGCTCTTACATCCTACTGTGAATTACAAGGACGCCTTACCTGTGAAAATGTTCGAATACATGGCCAAAGGATTACCCGTCGTTATCACCAATGTCCCCTTGTGGAAATCGATCGTCGATCGCTGCCACTGCGGATTGGCGGTCGATCTAAACGCACCCGATCAAATAGCCAAAGAAGTCCAAACGTTGTTGGACGATCCAGGGAAAATGGACGCCATGGCAAAAGAAGGAAGAAAGGCCGTTGAAAGGGAGTATAATTGGGAAGAAGAAGAGCATAAGTTGTTCGAATTGTATCAAAGAATTGCATGATAGTATCAGTCGTCATACCATGCCGCAACGAAGAGGCGCACATTCAGTCTATGCTTCAGTCTTTGTTAGAGCAGGAGCTCAAAGACATTGAATTGGAGATTTTGGTGGCCGACGGCATGAGTACTGATCGTACCGCTACCATTGTGGCCGAGATGGCAGCCGCGCACGATAATATCCGCCTAATCGAAAATCCAGACCAAGTTGTACCACACGGATTGAATAAGGCGATAAATGCATCTTCTGGAACGATCATTGTCCGCATGGATGCCCATTCCGAATACCCCCAAAATTACATCCAAAGAATGGTCGATGTCTTGGTCTTTGAGGGGGCCGATAACGTAGGGGGAGTTTGGGACACACAACCCGGAGCCGATACCAACATGGCGCGATCTATCGTGATTGCAAGCTCTAGTAGGTTTGCTATAGGTAATGCGCATTATCGATATGAAAATGAGGGAATTATAGAAGTAGATACCGTTCCTTTTGGATGCTACGTACGTACGGTGTTTGACCGCATTGGCTTGTTTGACGAGGACATGGTTCGCAACCAAGATGATGAACTAAATGCCCGTCTTATCAATGCGGGAGGTAAGATTTTATTGATCACCGACCTGAAGATCAAATACTACGCGAGGCCAACCTTGAAGAAGCTATCCAAAATGTTCTATCAGTACGGATTGTTCAAGCCCTTGGTAGCGAAGAAAGTGGGCCAACCAGCAACCTGGAGGCAATTCTTCCCAGCTTTGTTTGTGTTGGGTAATCTCGTGGGCATCGCCTTGGGCTTTCTGCACCCTTTCTTCTGGGGCATAGTCTTAGTGGTCAATCTGATCCACTTATTTATCGGGAAGATGATAGGCTTGAGCAATTACAAAGAATCAAAGTCGATCTCGACCATATGGCAAGTTCCTTGGATCATTTACTGCATCCACTGGTCCTACGGATGGGGCTATTTAATCGGTATTTGGAGATTCATCATACTGGGCCGCAAGCCGAAAAGAATCAAGCCATCAAGGTAGACTCAGTCGCACACAGAGCCATATTGACTGAGCATTTGCAATAGATCCACCGTGTCAACCACTCCGTCATAGTTCAAGTCTGCCCCACATCCCGGAGAAATAACACATTGCTGCCATACAAGACTCCAATAAGTTCCAGGCCCACAAATCCCCTCTGCGAGAATGCAAGAAAGGTCATCCATGGTGGCTATGGGGTTGTAGTTCAATGCCAAAGGATTTGTACAACCCGCGTAAATACAGCTTCCATTGTCCAATGTCGCCAATGGGTCGTAATTAAAGGCCGATGAATAAGTGCATCCAAGGACATCTGTTCCCATCGGTAAGACGTTGATTGTGTGAGGAAAAACGGCCACAAATTGCGTCCAGCTTCCAAACAAGAGAATAGTGAGCTGTCCGGTAAAAGACACATTGAACTCGCCCGACTCGGTGGGCGTTCCTGTCAATTGAATACACGCCTGCTCGTCGACCATAAGATCCATGCTGCCGTTCAAAATACCGTCGATTTCGTAGTCAATTCCTGCCGGCAAACCAGTAACCGACTGCAAGACAAATTGACTTACATCGTAAGATGTATTTGTGCCAGGGTCGAATAGGGAATTCGTCATATTGAAGGCTAGGTCTGCCGTTTCAGACTGACCAAGAGTCATTTCCGAATAAGCACCGTAAAGTCCCGTAGTCAACGCCGACCAGTCGATACCTCCTAAATTGTTACAATCGACGTAGAAACATGACCCATTGTCATCATTGGCGGTAGATTCAAAGTTCACCGCCGATGGATCGGTACAGCCAGAGCAGTCGAATACGCATGAACCATCGTCTGTGTCGGCCAGTGAATCAAAATTGCAAGCTGTCGTATCGATGCAGCCAGGAGTGGTACAACTATTTATATTGATGTTGTTCTCATCAAACACCACCGCAGCAGTGAAAAGGGTGTTTCCTACGCCGGCATATAAGTTCTCTCCAACAATTTCACTTGTTGGATTTACTAGCAATAGAGTGGGGAAGGAATTTACACCGAATGCCAAGCGCACGGCCTCTGAGCCACCGTCCTGAGAGACCATTGGTGGTAGGTATCCGTAATTCGTGACGAAATCAAGCGCCGACAAATCTCCATTCGCAGAATTGTTCATCGCCACCACAAAAACATCATGGTTGTTGCATCCGAAGAAAGTGTACAAATCATTGACCTCAGGTACCAAGTCTTGATCGAATACATTCCAATCCCCCATAAAATGCATCAATAAATGTTGTCCGCCATCTATAATCGCCTGAAGCGATAAGGTCTCCCCATAAATGTCGGTCAATGTAAACCCAGTGAGATCTATGAAGTAAGTACAAGAACCATCATTGACCATGGCCATTGAGTCATAATTACCTGCGCTCGGATCTGTGCATCCAACTGGAGCGCAAGGATCGGTGTTTATGCCTTGGATGAAAAATGCCTGTTCAACATTGTTTGCGCTTGCTATCGGCCAAATATTGTTGTTCAACATAACGTTCGAAGGCGAAATTAGAAGCAAACTGGGGTAGGAGGCAATTCCATATTCACTAGCCACAGTGCTGCTCGCGGCTACAGGAAACGAAAAGTCATAATCGGCCTCAAAATTGGAAGCATCGACAGTTGTTCCATTCACAATCGTGATGAAAACGACTTCCTCCACATTGCAGCCATAATTCAAGTAGGATTCTTCAATGTAAGGTGCGGTGGTCAAGCAATCGACGCATCCATCTTCGACAAAATTCAAGGCTACATGGAAGCCTGCGGAGGTGATGGCCGACAAAGAGATAAAGTTCGATTCTGTGTCTATGACAGTAAAGTCAGGGACACCAGCTCCATTTGGAATAGAAGATTGGGAAAAAGCAAGGGTGCCAATTAGAAAATATACTGCTGAAACAATTAGCCTGGTCATGGTCTTAGTTATTGGAAGTATAAAGATACGCTAATTCCTTTGTTCAGCCGCAAAACAACGAGTTTCGTCGGGGAATAGTATGACTTCGTGGTGTGTCATGAAGGCGTGGTGGAAACACTACAATTAGTGAACTATGCCGCGAAAGTTCCTTTCCAATGGCGTAATTTTGCACAGTCAAATACTAGATGGGAATGAATTCAGAAAAGTCAGACGGGTCAATACGATCCAATATAACAGTGGGTGCTGAGGTCGAAGTTGTTCAAAAACACCACCAACGATCAGGAGAGCTCACGACTGGAATAGTCAAAGGTATTCTCACAAAATCACCAAAACATACGCACGGAATCAAAGTGATATTGGAGACCAATCAAGTTGGCCGCGTGAAACGTGTAATCCTTGATGAGGACTGATTTCAGCGAAAACTATTTTAAGAATCTATTACCTTTACTTAGAACGAAAGACTTAAAATGAAGAATTGTTTATTAATGGCTCTAGCTCTTTTGAGCACCAGCATTTCCCCCCAAGGACAGTCCTTGCCAGCAGTACATCACTGTAAAACCAATCATGACCTCAGAGAGTTTCTCTTGCATAAAGATGGCCTTCCAACTTCGCATCCTCGTTCACAAGAAGTTGATTGCTATATCATCCCTGTGGTGATCCATGTGTATGGTACAACGCAAGGAGGCTATACAGTTGACGACCAGTTGATTGTTGACGCAATGGCCGACTTGAACAAGGATTTCCACGGCTTGAATGATGACTTTGACCTCGTCCACCAAGAATTTCTGGCCAATCGTGCGCAATTGCAAGACATCCAATTTGCCTTGGCGCAATTGGACCCGTACGGACAACCCACTACAGGAATTGTGTACCACCCAGAGGCTGCTGGTTATGCCAATGGTTCCGGATACGACGACCAGATCGCCGCAGATGCGTGGAACAATTACATGTATTGCAATGTATACCTCATGAACGACCTGTTTGACGACGGTTCGACCAACAATTCGGGATATGCCTATTACCCGAGTACTTCGATGTCCAATAACAATACTGCGAGAATTGTCTACAACGGACAATACCTGGGCGCCAATTGCGATTGGGAACCCGAATTTGCATCTACCTTCACACATGAGTTCGGACATTGGCTCAATCTCTATCATACTTTCACCGATGGATGCACCTCAGGAAACGACCAAGTCAATGATACGCCGGCTTGTGATTATCTAAATGACTTCTACGGTTGCCACATCAATGCATTTGCGCAAGCGCCACTCAATTGTTATGATGAGCTTATCAATGCCGAAAATTATATGGACTACTCTGGAGCCTATGGCTGCTACAGAATGTTCTCTCTTGGACAAGCTGAGAGAATGTACGATGCGCTCTATTTCGATTCGCGATTTCCCTTATGGCAAGAATCCAACTTGATTGCCACCGGGTTGCAAGACCTATGCGAACCAACAGTTTCCATTGAAGATGAGGTAGATCCAACCATTGAATTGGTGGTCTATCCAGTGCCATCTCGTGGAATAGTCAATGTACGCGGACTGAATTCTTCGACCGAAAAGCAGCGTTTTGAAATCGTCGATTTTCTAGGAAGGGTAGTTGAAAACGGAGTTTGGTCCCCAGATACTGTTGAACTCGAAATCAACTTACACCATTTGGAATCAGGTTCGTATTCATTTCGACTCCCACATCTTGGCATTTCTAAACCATTTGTATTGCTTGCCCAATAAGGAATTCACAGGCTGGCATGACCGAACCTACAACGCATCGTCATTTCATCGTACACAAACCTTCGGGCATGATTTCTCAGTTTGTCCGCGACGGAAAACGAAAAAAACGTCTGCTCGGTGAATTACACGATTTCCCACCTGGCACGATGGCTGTTGGCCGATTGGATGAAAATTCTGAAGGACTCCTTTTGCTCACTACCGACGGGAAAGAAAGCGAAAGAATAAGGGGGAAGCATGTTGAAAAAGAGTACTATGCCCAAGTGGATGGAGAAATTTCTCAGGAAGCAATTCGACAATTGAATCATGGGGTTGAAATAGGAGTGGAGGGAAGTAAATACACCACTTTGCCTTCCAAGTGTAGCAAAATATCCTCCCCCGATAAACTGAATCTAGGTCAAGTAAGAATTCGAGATGATCGACACGGTCCTACAAGTTGGGTTTCTATCGTTGTATCCGAAGGAAAATTCCGACAAGTCAGAAAAATGACCGCCGCTGTTGGATTTCCCACCCTTCGCCTTGTTCGCGTGCGCATTGGAAATATCCGTTTGAACGACATGGAATCAGGAGCAGTCGTTGAAATGAACGAGTTCGACGCATAAGGCTTTAACCACTCCATTTTTTTATTTAGCACAAGGCAAATGATGAAGAATGCACGAAGACCTGTTTATTAATTCTACAAATAATCAACTGGAATCTCCTCCTAAACAATATCTTAGTTTCTTTCAATAGAAGCTAGTAGAAGTTAACAGTTTGTGCTACTACAAGCAAATGTCAAATTAAAAGATACAGCCATGGCCAAAGGAACTGACGCTAGGAAAACAGTCAAGAAAGAAGCTTTGTTGACTCCAAAAGAGAAAAAAGCAGCGAAACGCGAAAAAAAGAATAAAAAGGACTACTAATTTGTTTGTTCAATCTGTTTACGACTATGTTGAGGACTTTCAGATCGAAACGCTTATAGTTTCGTTATTTTCCTTGACACAGTCGTGATACAATATCGATTGTATTTGACTTCCTTTGTTTGGAATGAAGAACAATTACCTATTCCAATCTGAGCGCTTGGGTTTTCGGACGTGGCAAGATGCAGACTTAGCTGGTCTGGCTGAGATCAATTCCAATCCCGAGGTAATGAGATTTTTTCCCGGAATCCCTACGACAGAAGATACTTGGGCTTTTATTCAGCGCATGCAATTGCAATACGCCGATAATGGATTCTGCTATTATGCAGTCGAGATTTTGGAAACGGGGAAACTTGTCGGCTTTACTGGTATAGCTAAGCAAGAATACGAGGCCGACTTCACTCCTTGCATTGATATTGGTTGGCGCCTGGATCCTTCAGTTTGGGGCCAGGGAATAGCCACCGAAGGCGCACTCAGATGCGTCGAATACGCCTTTCAGATCTTAGGCATCAACGAACTACTTTCAGTTGCACCCGTTCTCAATAAGCCGTCGATTTCCGTCATGGAGAAGATTGGCATGACTAAGGTAAAGGAGTTCTTGCATGCTGGCTTAAAAGAAAGCCCGAAGCTCCAAAAATGCGTGTTATACTCCTTGAAGAACAAGCAGTCCAAAGAATAAACCTCACTTTTGTATTCTTATTGATTTCACAATAAATATGGATATATGTCTGAATTCCGCAATCCCTGGGTCCATAATAGCATACAAGCCATGTCGATTCATGATATTTGCGTTTGAAGCACCAAATAGGCCTAATTAAGTTACGCGGAATGAAGCAAGTGAAAGTGAAAATAGAAGGGGTGCCAGAGCACTACAACCTTCCTTGGCTAATCGCAGTTGAAAGAGGATTGTTTGCCGCTGTGGGCATTGACCTGGTTTGGTCGGAAAATAAAAGCGGAACAGGCGCCATGTGTCAGAATCTGCGAACCGGGAAGTCAGATTTAGCCATTCTTCTCACAGAAGGTGCTGTCCTGGATATCAACAAGGGAAATAGAAGTAAAATTTGCTCCTTTTTCATTCAATCTCCCCTTATCTGGGGAGTGCATGTTTCTGGAGAAAGTGAAGCTACAAAGGAGAATTTCGCCACGTCCCGATTCGCTATCAGCCGATTTACCTCAGGATCTCACCTAATGGCCTTTGTCTATGCCAATAATTTTGGTCGCGAACTTGACAAGTCTGACTTTGAAATCGTCAACCACATGGAAGGCGCGCGAATGGCCATGAAAGCGGACAAGTCGCTCCTGTTTATGTGGGAGAAGTTTATGACGAAGCATCTTGTGGACTCGGGAGAATTCAGACGAATCGATGAATGCCCAACGCCATGGCCCGCCTTTGTTGTTGTCGCTAGTGATAAATTCATTGGCGCCAACAAGGAAGTTGTGAATCAGATCCTCGCCATTGTCCAATTGCAGGCGAAAGAATTGAAGGAAGATGAGTCGACCATCGACCTCCTCGTGGCGCGCTACAACCTGTCACTTGAAGACGCGAAGGAATGGTTCTCCTCAGTAGAATGGAGTCCAACTAGCAGCGTCGACGAATCTGTGTTGGAAAATGTGTCCAATACCTTGAAAGGACTGGGTTTGTTAGAAGAATGTAAGGACCCTGAAGATCTTTGCTCGTCCAATCAAATTCCGCGTGGCAATTGGTCGATCCTCGATTAAAGAGCATGAAAAAAGGGCTGACATCCCTTTATCGGAAGCCAGCCCTTTTTATTTCCCTTCAAGTAGACTAGTGACCAGTCTTAACTGCTTTTTTACCAGCATCGACAGCTTGTTTAGCTTCTTCTTTGGCACCTTCTACTGCCTTAGAACCTGCTTCAACAGCTTCGTCTGTCAATTCAACAGCCTTAGTGGCCAATGAATCTGCACCTTCTTTTACGGCGTCAATGGCATCTTCTGCCACCTCAACAGCACCTTCGGCTGCATCTTCTACTCCTTCAACTGCATTTTCTACACCATCTTTAACAGTGTCTGTTGCGCTGTCTGCAGAGTCTCCACAGGCACAAAGCATTGCTGCTGAAGCAAATACTAAAAATAACTTTCTCATGATCAAGGTTTTATTATTGACCGCAAAGAAACAAATTTTACTGAATTTCTATACAGTAGTACACAAGACATTCCAGATAGTTTTAAAAAGAGCGTTGATCTCGGATTAAAAGTTAACCCAAACTTTACATTTGACCATCAGTTTTAGCTAATCGTTATGCTTGTGTAAACCTTCGTTCTTACGCTTTTATCGCGCGTATTGACCCCTTATTTTTGGCTCAAGAAGGAAAACAATGAGCAAATCAAAGCAATTCGAAGATGATAGTGTCATGCTCTCAGCATTTGCAAAGGCGCTCGGGCATCCAGCTAGAATTGCGATTCTCCGATCGATTGCCGAAAGTGGGGGCGTGGTCTCGGGCGAAATAATTGAGGTGCCCATGCTGGCTCAAGCTACGGTATTCCAACATTTGCGTGAGCTAAAAAAAGCCGGACTTATAAAAGGAAGAATATTTGGAAGTCGCAGTCGCTATGAAATCAATTGGGAGTTTCTTCGCGAAAACCTTATCACTTTTGAAGATTTTTCAGATTTCTTGAAAGAAAACCATTCAGAGGATACGTCTAAGTAGTTATGGTTGCTAAATTTGCGCCATGGATGAAGAGAAAATGAATCGCCTGCGTGCTCAACTTGATAAAGAGCACAATTGGCCTTCGATTTACATGTTCAAATTCATAGTTCCAAACGAAGCGCAGTCGATTGAAAGTCTGCGCGTTATTTTCGACGAATCGGTTGAGATGCGTGAGAAACTTTCGAAAAACGGGAATTATGTTTCCTTCACTATCAGAGAAATGATGCTCAATGCCGATTCAATTTTTGATCGCTATACAAGAGCCTCAAGCATCAAAGGCATTATTTCGCTTTAACCCCCAACTCCATGGAAACTCTTCGCCTGGCATTACTTGTTACTTTGCTCGCATTGCTAGCCTATATCCTTTATAAAAAGCTGCTTACGCGCATGCAAAGGGGGAACCTCGTGCAGAACTACATCGAGTTTGAAGATCCGAAGAAGTTAGGAGACGGGAAATATCGCATTGACGTTAATTTCCCACAAACGGAGAAAGTGACTTTGCTTTTGCTTGGCCCAGACGGGCAAATATTGAGCACTCTTTTAGATGATACTGTGCAGACAGGCGAACAGAGTTTCGATATCGAACTCGCTCCTGGAACCGGTAAACATTCCCTGGCCTTGAAAAGCGAACGTCAAAGTACAGAATGCTTTATTCATGCCTGAGTTACATTCTTTCCGGCATTTCTATTCCCAATAATCCCATGCCCGTTTTCAGGGTATCTCCCATCTTCGATGAAAGGGCTACGCGGAAATCTCGGCGGTTTGGATCTTCCTCTTTCAAAATCGGATTGCTCTGATAGAAAGACGAATACTCTTTGACCAGCTCGAAGCAATATGAACTAATTACCGACGGATCGTAGGCCATGGCAGCGTCAGAGATAATTCCCGGAAAATCGTGCAGTTTGATGAGCAATGACTTTTCGGTGGGAGACAAGTTGAAATTTGTTTCCAACGTAGCGGGAAGGGCCTGATCATATCCACGTAATAAAGCACGTGTTCGCACATAGTTGAACTGCAAGTAAGGTCCCGTGTTTCCATTAAAGTCAACCGATTCGGTCGGATCAAACATCATGTTTCGCTTAGGGTCAACGCGCAGAAGGAAGTATTTTAGTGCGCCGTGACCAATGATCTTAAACAACTTTTGTCGTTCCTCTTCAGCCAAACCTTCCAGTTTGCCCAATTCAGTCGTAATTTCACCCGCAGTAGCGGTCATCTGCGCCATAAGATCGTCAGCATCTACCACAGTTCCTTCACGAGATTTCATCTTTCCAGAAGGGAGTTCAACCATGCCATAACTCAAATGGAAATTGTCCTTGGCCTGCTCAAAACCTAGTTTGCTCAAAATGTGGAACAATACCTTAAAGTGGTACTCTTGTTCGTTTCCAACCGTATAAATTTGGTAGGTGAGAGATGGATAATCCTGAAATCGCAGAATGGCAGTGCCAATGTCCTGAGTCATATATACAGCAGTTCCATCCCCACGTAGGACCAATTTCTCATCCATGCCGTCGGCCGTCAAATCACACCATACCGATCCATCTTCTTTCTTAAAGAATACTCCTTTGTCAATTCCAGCTTCGACCTCTTCCTTGCCTTTGAGGTAAGTATTGCTTTCATAATAAAGTTTGTCAAAGGTCACACCCATTTCGCGATAGGTGTCTTCAAATCCCTTGTAAACCCATGCGTTCATAGTTTCCCATAATCCATACACTTCTGGATCTTTGGCCTCCCATTTTTGGAGCATTTCTTGAGCCGCCAGTAATATTGGAGCCTGCTTCCCTGCTTGGTCCAATAGCGACTTCATTAGTTTTAATTGCTGCTTCTCGGTCTCATCAAGCTCCGCCGACTTTCCTTTGTTGGTGAGCATCTTGTTGTATTCCACAACATCTTCGACGTTCTTTAGAAGATACTCGGCACTTGCTAGCTCTTGTGCAAGTTGCTTGATTTCCTCTTTGTATTGTTTGTCAAATGCGACGTAGTACTTGCCGACTAGATGATCGCCTTTTAAACCCGATGTTTCAGGCGTTTCACCTTCTCCGTATCGTTGCCAGGCCAACATACTCTTGCAAATATGAATTCCTCGATCGTTGATGATTTGAACCTTGATAACATCGTGTCCATGAGCCGCTAGAATCCGGGCGACCGAATACCCTAGAAAGTTGTTGCGTAGGTGTCCTAGGTGCAATGGTTTATTGGTATTCGGAGATGAATACTCGACCATAACCTGACCCTTTGATTTTGGCGCTGCTAGTCCAAAACGCTCTTCGTGCAATATAGAATTGAAGTAATTGAGCCAGTAGGCCTCGGATATAACCAAGTTTAAGAATCCCTTGACTACGTTGTAGCCCACTATTTCTTCGCAGTGTTCGACTAGGTATTCACCCAATATGGCTCCAGTCTCGGGAGGAGACTTCTTGGAAAAACGAACGAATGGAAAAACAACAACAGTCAATTCCCCTTCAAAATCCTTGGATGTCTTTTGAAGCTGAAGTTGCTTTGGATCTAAGTCATGCCCGAACAAACTAGAGATTCCTTCGATGCATTTACTGATTAATATGTCTTCAATTCGTTTCATTCTGTATTCGGGGTAAAAATATTTCGGCGATCATGCAACGAGCACTTCCTCCGCCGTAATTCTCTATTGTCTGCAAATCAACATAAACTAACTTGCCAAAAGCCTCTAACTGCTTCGCCTGCTTTGTTGTCAATGACTCTCTTGCTCTGGCCGACATAACTATAATAGCGTCGCCTGAGCCAGTTCGCAATTCGAGTATGTTGCCTGCAAAATTATCTATTTGATCCAAACTGAGGTCGATAAGCTCAAGACCACTTTCTTTCAGGGATGAGATAACGCTTTCTCTTTCCTCCGAGTCGGCGATGCTCTCAGTGCAAACAACCGCAAAACCGTTTCCAATGCTCATCATGACATTGGTATGGTAGATAAGGTGTTGCTGTCCGTTCACACGGTGGTAGGCTTTAAAAAGAATAGGAGAGTAACCCATTTCAGCACAAAAGTGAGCCACAGCTTTCTCATCTGTCCGACCCGAAAGCGCAGCATAACACATGCGATTCTTGCGATCCAATACCATGCTGCCGGTCCCCTCGAGAAATTTACCATGCTCCTCGAATTCGGTAAAATCAAAAACTCCCTCCAAAGCAAAATTGAATTCATCCTTGATCGTCTTGAACACGTCATCTCGCCGTTCCATTCTTCTGTTCTCCGCAAGCATAGGGTAGAGGCACACAATCTTGTTGCTGTGGAAGCTGATCCAATTGTTGGGAAAAAGAGCGTCTGGTGTTTCAGGTTCAACGGTGTCATTCACCACAATAACTTGGACTCCATGGTCTTGTAAAGCAAGAACGAGGCTCTCAAATTCCTTCTGAGCCAATTCGTTTGCATCCACATCTAGCCCCGAATCCTGTTGGAAATGATTGTCTACTGCAGTCTCTTGATTCATTCGGAAACTAGCCGGTCGAATCATCAAGACGCAATCGGTCGTTTGTGAATGAGTCATAAATACGATGTATAAGGAAGGCCTACCTTTCTTTGATAGTATTGAACGCGCGCTCGACGATTGGGTAAACAGCAACGGCCATTTTGTTAACCGTATCCAATAGCGGATTCACTTCAACGACCTCAAAACAGCACACTTTAGGGTCTACCAAGAGAACGTCAAGAAGTTGCTCAACCTCGTTCACTTCAAATCCATGAGGAACAGGGGTTCCCGTTCCTACTGATATAGATGTGTCCAATGAATCAACATCGAAAGAAACATAGATTAAATCGCAGGCCTCAAGGTATTTGAGCGTTTCCAATCCAATATATTTAGCCGATTGCGACCGGAGCTCGTCAACACTAAATTTCTTTATGTTGAACTTTTCACAAATTCGATCTTCCTCTTTTTCAGTATCCCTCACACCAATGAACACGATGTCTTCAGGAAGTACTTTTGGCGAAGGACCGCCGGTATTCTTAAGACTTTCCCAACCAGCGACTGCTTCTTTTGCAGGCTCCTTCTTGGCCATTTCCATATTGTCATACCCGATAGCTGTTGCCAGCGGCATTCCATGGACATTGCCAGAAGGTGATGTATAAGGAGAGTGAAGATCTGCGTGAGCGTCAATCCAAACCACTCCGAGTCGTTTGCTAGGGTGTGCCGACTTAATACCAGCAATCGTGGCACCCGCCGAACTATGGTCCCCTGCAATGATAAAAGGAAAGTCGTTTTTCGAAAAAGTAGACTTCAGCTGAGTGCAAATACGCTCATACATTCTCGAAATTCCAGCAATGTACTTCGCATTGTTGGTCGGGCTAGGAAGCAGTAAGAGGTCATTCTCTGTCTCAATTTGAACACGACCTGGTTCACGAAAAATGGAATTTTCACTTTCCAAAGATGCGATTTGCAAACTTCGACTCCCAAGACTTGCCCCCCGTGTACCTGCACCGAGTTCGGAATTAACTTCTATGATTGTGATCAATTGTCCTACAATTTTGAAGAACAAAAGTAAGTCTTTTGCGAACGAATGAAAACGAATGCTGCAATTATTGGATTTTTAGCCTAAAAAGGTGGCCACGGAGTAAGAGGTCGGCCAATAAATTCAGCAATATCAAGTAAGTGAAAGACAAAAATATCGAAATAGGAGTTTTCAAGGGAGTTGGTGGTGAAAACTTTAATGTACTACCTCGCTTATCCCTAGATAATTATGCCAATTTTGACAATATCGACACAGCCACTTTTACAAATAGATCTCTAAGACCTATGTCTAACGTTACAACCGCCCTTTTTGCATTGTTCGGAATTTTACTATTTTCTTCCTGTTCACCGAATGCTGAAGAGAAGAAATTCTCCGAAGGAACAATTATTTACGATGTTACTTTTCCGTTTCAACAAAATGACATCCTCGTAAATTTATACCCGTCTGAAATGATCATGGACTTTAAAGACGACAAGGTCAGAATGTCCATGCAGTCGCTCGGTGGTCTCGTGGCTACGGAATTTGTCGTCGACAATGGCACGCATGAATTTAGCCAAATCCTTCGCGCTCTGAAAGAAAGACATTTCATGAGCTTGAACGAGACGGAGGTAGGGGAGATGGTTAACAGCATGCCCAAAATGATTTTGACACCTACCAATGAAACAGATACGCTTGCCGGTTATTTGTGTAAAAAGACAATCGCTATTTTCGACTCAGACTCAGTCCCTCCGATCGAACTTTGGCATACCGATCAAATTGATCTGACAAATCCCAATTGGTGCAATCAGTTTTACGAATCTAAAGATGTACTACTCGGGTATGAAATTGAACAATACGGAATGCGGATGCGTCTGCGAGCCAGAAGCGCTATGCCAACCGATGTGCCTGATTCTCGATTTGCTCTGCCCGAAGGTTATTCCAAGTTAGACTACCTCGGTATGCGCGCACATGTCAAAGAATTGTTAGGCCAGTTTCAGAAAAAAGAGGATGATTCCACTGAAATTGAAGGTATTCCCAGTGAAGGACAGCAAATTGTAGAATAAAGGTGCTATTATTCTAGCACAAGGCAAATGATTCTATTTGCACTTTTCATCAAAACTCAACTCGATATCCATTAAGGCATACTCGAAATCTTCGCTTAGCATTTGCTCCCTCGTAAGCGAATCACTTTGAAAGTAGATGCCATTGACTTTTCCTTGAGCTTTGTAACCCGCTTTCAGACAATTAGTCTTGGCCGAAAATGAATCGGTTGTTTTATCGTTTAGATAGAAGTCGATACCGAGAGTATAGGTGCAATCTTTGTCCGTGTCATTGACAACCTTGAGAAAAATCGCTACATCCGAACCTCCGTCATCGCGCTTAGCTTTGCCCGTCTTTGTGTAGAATTTAACCCCTTGATCTTCAAATTGCAGAGTGTATTTCTTCTGAGCTTGAGCCGTGAACGTGAAGCCCAAAAGCAAACTACTTATTATTATAAGCGCTCTCATATTGTTTTAATATTTTGATGTTGTCAAAATCGATCACTCCTCCCATTCGGTCTGTTCCAATAAATCGCTCATTGATAAACCTAAAATCGTTGTAGTTCTCCGATGTTATGGCATAAACCATTTGAATGCCATGCCCATTGTACTGGGTGTTGACCGAGTCCCATTCCATCGTTAAACGGGTAAATGTCCCATTTATTTGTCCTTCATACGTTTCTGGAGAACCTTCAAAATGATCTTCAAAATCGACGGTGAAGTCGCCTTCGAAAAAGGCGATATAAGCCATGGTCGTATCCAATTGAACACCTGGTGATACATAGTCCAGCCTGATGTTCTGACCGTAATTCTTCAATCCCTTCCTTCCCCAGTCAGATAGCGTTTCGATCATCGTCACTCGCTCTTCATCAGTTTTGAAAATGCCGGGAAAAGCCATGTCTACGTACGTTTCATAATCCTGACCATTCAGCGAGCTGAAGTAAACTTGTAGGTTGCTATCTATCGCCTTGTACACCTCTTCACTAGCTTTGGGTAATTCGTAGACTTCCCCAATATTTTCACCGGGAGTTGTAGATGGATGACTCAATTTCTTTTCATCACATCCGTTGCATGCGAATAGAATTAGCAAGGGGAATAGGTAAATCAGCGTTTTCTTCATGGTGTTTGTTTGATGCAAAAATATACTTTCTGGGGAAATTCAACACTTTATCTAATGTGTTGATTCTGATAATATTGACACCACAACGGATCGGCTATTCGTCAACAAGTGCACGGACGAAATCAGAATCCCGAGAAAAAATTATCTGTCGGATAAATCTTATAGTGGCCAAATGGTGCAACAATTCTAAAGGGAAGTCAGTATAACAGAAAAGAGCAGTATTAACGACAACTACCCAAAAGAACTACTACTATAGTTTAGCTTGGTTTAGGAAAACGTGGCATCAAGCTGAGAACTTGCGCCGCGTTTTTCTTTTTCCTTTTGAACCTATTTCAGTTTGAGGTGTACGGTGCCATGAAAACATCTAATTCTCATGGCTCAAACTGCATCTTTCCCCCAAACAATCAGTTCAACTGTCAGGTCTCTTGATCCAAGAGATTTTCAGATTTTCTTTCTTTCAATCTTTCTTTGTTACGGTATTTATGCCCTTGATTGGGGAGCCGAATGGTCCAAGTATACGACTTTGATTGGCGTTTCACTGATGGTCCAGCTTTTGGGGGAATGGATTGTTGGCAATCAGCAATCGTCCTGGAAAAGTGCTGTCATTACCGGACTTGGTCTGTGCCTCCTTCTCAAAAGCAGTGAACTATGGGTTCTAGCCTTGGCTGCTACAATTGCCATAGCCGGAAAATTTCTGATTCGATACAAAGGGAAACATGTCTTTAACCCCGGAAACCTTGGGATCATAGCTGTTTTACTACTCACCGATGTTGCCTGGATCTCTCCAGGACAATGGGGGAGTGGATTCATGCTTCTTTTCTTCTTTGGTGCCGCTGCAACAATGGTGTTGCTCAAAGTTGGAAGGATCGATACATGTCTTTCTTTTCTGATCACTTTCGCGGCCCTAGAATTTTCACGAACGGTACTATACCTCGGCTGGGGACCAGATGTGTTCTTCCACAAAATGTGCAATGGTAGCTTTCTTCTCTTCACGTTTTTCATGATTACCGACCCCGTCACTACGCCCAGTGATGGCAAAGCGCGGATTATTTGGTCTGTGCTAATTGGTGTACTTGCCTTTGTGCTCTCGCATTGGCTGTACATCCACGCTGCTCCTATATGGGCGCTCATTATCGCCGCGCCTTTAACTGCGCTACTTGATAGAAAATTCAAGCACTCACTTTTTCAATGGAATCGATAAATACATAATACTATGAATATGAAAAAAGGATGGGCCATCTTCTTCATGGTCCTTATTGCAATGACCCCAGCAATGCCAACTTTAGGTTTCTGTGGGTTCTACGTCGCCAAAGCAGACGCGAATCTCTTCAATGATAAATCCGAGGTAATCCTCGTTCGTGATGGAAACAATACGACCATTACGATGAGCAATGACTTCCAAGGTGACGTTAGTGAGTTTGCCATGGTAGTCCCCGTGCCAGTTGTACTCCGTAGAGATCAAATCCGTATTGCCGACCCCGGACTCTTCGCCAAACTGGACACTTATTCATCACCAAGATTGGTTGAATACTACGATCCTATGCCCTGTATGCCTGAGTACAACTATCGAATGATGGAATCGGATATGGAGATAAACTTGTCATCAGTGATGGTGTTTGACGCAGTGGCCGAATCTGCCAAGGACCTCGGAGTGTCCATCGAAGCTCAATATGACGTTGGAGAATATGATATCCTCATTCTATCAGCCAAAGAATCTACTGGTCTGCAAAAATGGCTCACGCAGAACGGCTACAAAATCCCAGCCCAGGCCAATGAGGTACTTGCTCCCTACATCAAAGATCAGATGAAGTTCTTTGTCGTCAAAGTAGATGTAGAGCAAAGAGGTCAGTTCTCAAGCGATCGACTGAATCCCATTCAAATTTCATTCGAAAGCGACAGGTTTATGCTTCCAATCCGACTGGGAATGGCAAACTCACAGGGAACTCAAGATATGATTGTCTACGCTTTCACAAAAGAAGGGAGGGTCGAATGTGCAAATTATAGAACCGTTAAAATCCCAACGGATAGGAATATCCCTACCATCGTCCAGCCACGTTTTGGTCAGTTTTACAAAGATCTTTTCGACAAAGCCTATAAGAACGAAGGACGCAATGCGATCTTTCTAGAGTATGCGTGGAATGTGAGTCCAACCTGGGGCGTAAAATGCGATCCTTGCAATGGGCCCCCTCCAATTGTACAAGAGATGAACAATGCTGGCGTAAGTTGGATGACCGGGAATTCGGGTCAAGTGTTTTTTACCAGACTTCACGTTAGATATTCAAGAGACAAGTTTCCTCAAGACCTCATGTTTCAAGTCACCCCAAACAAAGAACATTTTCAATGCCGGTATGTCATGAACCACGCGGCACAAGGTGATATGAGTTGCGACGAAGGACAGCGATACTTGAAAGAATTGGAGTCGAGGAGAAAAATGGAAATGGACGAGTTGAGTGCGCTGACCGGTTGGGACAGCCCTCTTCAGAAGAATTATATCCAAGAGTTTTCGAATCAGATAAAAGGAGACGTCATGACAACAATTGATCCTTCATCTGCCTGGAGTATTATCAAAGGGATATTCGTGATACTTCTAACCCTGGCGCTTTTTTCCAGCGCTTGGTGGGTATTCGAACATAAAAGAGCCTCAGACCTAGAATAGTTATGAGAACACCTCCTTTTTGCTGGTAAACTTGGCGGAATAGGAGGTGTTTTCCTACAAGGTAATTAACCTAGCGCCTACTAACTATCGATGCTTGCTCTCGTTAACAACATAAGATAATAAGAGCAATGAAGTTAAAAGCTATTACCCGCAACCTAGTAACGTTCAGCTTCAGTGCAGTCCTTCTAGTTTCATGTTACGATGAAACAAAAGACCTAGCACGATTCTATGATTCAGAAATGACTTATAGTGAGCGCCAAACGTATTCGTATTACGATTGGAACGAAACGAAAAATGTTAGTCTCGAGATTAAAACACCAGAAGATGGATTAATAAAAGTCCGCGCTCTAAACGGCGAAATTCTCTTTCAAGGATACCTGGTGGATGGAGTACTTTCTGAACTCACACTGTCGGTTCCGATTGAAATCGACCAAATCTTGATCGAGTACAAGGATCAAATTGAAAATGTGAGTTGTGGCGCACGAAAAATCAGATTTGCGTTCTAGCAGAAAGCTGCACACAAAAAAATGTAGGATACAAAAAAGGGTCGGCTAATACCGACCCTTTTTGCTGAATAGTAATATCTCTAGTAATAGATGTTACGACGAACTTTGGCAACATATTTGGCCAATCGAATAACCTGCTTGGTGTATCCGAATTCATTGTCGTACCAAACATAAAGTACGATGCTCTTGTTGTCAGGTCCAACAATTGTAGCCGGACTGTCAAACACCGAACAACATTCATTTCCAATTATGTCGTTAGAAACCAACTCGTTGTTGATAGAATAGAAGATCTGGTTCACCAAATCACCTCCCAAAGCCGCATCCTTCATAATGCCCTGAACTTCCTCAACTGTAGTAGTTCGATCAAGCTGCAAGTGCATAATGGCCAAAGAACCATTCGGTGTAGGAACACGAACTGCATTGGCAGAAAGCTTATTGGCTAGCGCAGGTATAACCTTTGTTACCGCTTTCCCTGCACCAGTGCTTGTGATGACCATATTGATGGCTGCTGATCGACCACGACGTGGGCCTTTGTGCATGTTATCCAACAAGTTTTGATCGTTGGTATAAGCATGGATGGTTTCGATATGCCCTTTATCGATCCCCATTTTATCGTGAATCACTTTTAGTACAGGACTAATCGCGTTTGTCGTACAACTTGCTGCCGAGAAAATATCAGTACCATCTAGGTCAAGCTCCTTGTGGTTAATTCCGTACACAATATTTGGAATGCCAGCTCCCGGAGCAGTAAGGATGACTTTGCTTATCCCTTTTGCCGATAAATGCTGCGAGAGTGCTTCTTTGTCTTTATATATCCCCGTATTGTCGATGAGTAGGGCGTTTTCAATGCCGTACTCCGTGTAATCTATTGTGCTCGGATCTGAAGAAGAAATGAACTGTACACGCTGACCATTGATAATCAAGCAAGAATTCGGAACATCAACCTCTATCGTACCAGCAAAACGACCGTGAACTGAGTCATTTTCGAACAAGGAAGCCCGCTTGGCCAAGGTTTTTTCGTCTAATCCTCTGGCAACAATACCACGCAACCTAAGCTGTTGACCTTTACCAGCTTGCTTGATCAATTCGCGCGCTGCCAATCGACCAATTCGGCCAAAACCATAGAGAACAACATCTCTTGGCTCTATATTATCGCCGTCTGTCGAGGTAAACTGACCTAACTTCGAGTCCAAGAAAGAACGCATCGAATCTTGATTCTCTCTCTCTAGCAACCACTCATTGGCAAGTTTACCAATGTCGATTTTAGAAGGAGCTAGATTCATATTGAGGATCTCTCGTGCTAAATCAGCACAATCGAACACACTCACAGGTTTTCCAACAACATCGCCCGCATATCGGTGCAAACGAAGAATATCTGTAATGCTGCAATCGACCAGGTGATTGCGAAATAATACAAGCTCAATTGACTTTTCAAATTGCAACTTGCCTATTGAGTTTTGAAGATCAATAACAGCGCGTTCTTGGTTAACATAAGCATCTAATTCATTGCTATACGTTTGAGCGCGTTTGCTTAAAACTGACATAGAGGATAGATTGAAGTGTGTATTGGTTCTCAAATTTTGCCGCAAAAGTAATTTACTCATCGTGTGTACCAAAGACTTTTTGGATTAAGTTGTCACGCATGATGAACAAAATCGCCTTTAAAAATTAAGGAGTTGTGAAAATTTGAGCAATACCAAACGCTTCACTTGATACTGTTTGAAATACAATAAGTTAGAATGTTTTTGGTTCAATTTTTTGAACCGACCTGAATGGATAAATTAGAGAAGAATACCTATAGGATCAATGGATTATTAGCAAGTTTGAGTGCTTGATTGATTCTAAAACGGGTACACTACACGTCATAAGAGAAGATTAAGCTTCTATCGAGATCGAAGGTCTTCCGAAAGGGAGACCTTCATTTTTACAGCTTGATGAACTCCATCCGTTGAACTCCTCGCTCGGTTGCTATTTCGATCAAATAATGACCTGGTTTTAGACCACTTATATTGGGAGGGTTCCATGTGTTCATGAATCCAGTCAGCACAGTTTTTCCGCTCATGTCGATCACTGAGTATCTCGTGTTCTCCGGCAAACCACCAATATTAAGGACGTCTCCAGCAGGATTGGGGTATAAATGGATTGAATCTTCCTTCTTGTTAAGAGCTACATTGTCCGCAAGCGATACAATAGGCAGGACAACGTATGAATTCATGGCAGGTCCAATATGCACACTGTTATGTGCCACCAAGGGATTCACCAAGGTATCAAGGTTAAGACCGGGATACATTTCTCCACCGTTGTTCATGTTGCGATTGTATTGGGGATAGTTTGAAGAAGAGATGATGATTCTTAATTGATGGCCTTCGGCAAATGTGTAAGCAAGTGCAGGTAAAGTTATCTCTACATCATAGATATCTCCGGGGATCAGGTCGCTCTCTGCCGATGCAGTATATCCCTCCATAAAACGCATCCGTTGTCCATTGGAATTCAACATGTATGAAGACCCATCTGGGAATACGTCAGTTAGGCGCACAATGAAGTCTGTGTCGACTTGATCACTTGAAACCTGTATTCTGACAACAATATCCCCCGAAATATCCAGTGCGCCATCTTCGATAGGAAGTGAAAAGAGTAATACATCATCTCTCGATTCTACAGCCTCACTTAAATCAAACGGCCCTTGTGGCAACGACAATACTTGTCCGCCAATAGTAGGAGAGGGGTCCTCTGGGTCGTAGTCGTAGCCAATAACGGCGTCATTTTCTGGTGAAGTCGCTGTAATCGAATGATCTTCCCGAAAGTAAAAAGTCGACTGCTCAACATTTGCCGGAGGCCAAACATTGCTAGAAAGCCATTGATCGGTATTGGTTTGGAAATACGAGATGCTCGGTTCATCTTCCCAGTCATTGTCTATTCCCCGTAAATAATAATCGAAAAACTGCATAGCTTTGATTACGTTAACACTAGCTGCAGCAGCGTAGGTTAGTTCGCCCTGTTGCTCCGATCCGACATATGCCGGTCCATTGCCACCGTGAACCCACGGACCCATCAATAATTTGTGTTTATCGGCTACTGGCGACAAGGCTTGTAAATCGCTAAAAGTGCGCATGACATCCGTCGTATTGATATCGTACCAACCGCCGATCAACAACATTGGGACCTCAATGTCATCTGTATACTGTGTTTCTTCTTCGGCGATTTGCCACACAATATTGTAATATGGCAGAGAAGCGTATAAACTTGAAATACCAAATAAGACTCCCAACTGAAGAATATGCTCTGTTTTGGCAATTCCACCTGGGAAAAAGTGGAAGTAATTCTGCTGGGGAGCACCCACTTCAGGAACACAGCATTTTAAGTGGGGAGGGTGGAAGGATGCTGTTTGGTATTGTACTGTTGCCAATGCAGATGGTCCATAAGTCCCTATGTTGCCATCGCACCAGTCTTGCTCAGCAATCCATTCCACAGCGTCGTACCCGTCTTGACCATTGTCAGAATCTTCGACGCATGCATCCATACTGGCAAATCGACAGCGCCAGTCAAGAATGACAAAACCGTAATCCGAACTTTCCTGATCCCAGCCCACACCCAAGGGCAACCCAAGATGATATAGGTCTTTGTTGTAAGGGGTCTGTATTAAAATGATTGGGTAGGTACCCTCGGCACTAGGTAAGTACACATCTGCAACCAAAAACTCACCGTCAGACATGGGAATAGCAATGGTTTCCCACTCCGGTTGCGAAAAACACACTGTAGAAACGAGAAGAAGTAGACAGGTCAAATATTTCATTGAATAAAAATAGTGATTTTCACCTCGAATCACTTGGCCAAAAAAAAGGTCGACTTCTGCAATTCAGAATCGACCTTTTCTAGACACTTATTATTTTCTACAATCCGAATCCATAATAGGCTTTTGTACCATTTGGGTATACGCCTTCAATCAAGACGCCTCCAGACTTGTTCTTTAGTACTTCCTCCAGGTCTTTCGGACTTTGGATTTTTTGTCCGTCCACTTGGGTGATTATAAAGTTTTGTTTGACTCCACTTTGACTGAGTTTGCCATTCCCTAGGTTGGCTATTTTTGCACCACCTGAAATACGCAAGTCGGCCTTTTGTCGTTCAGAGATTTCCTCAAAATTGGCTCCGAGCAAAGACGTAATGGCTCTGGCCGAAAAGTCCTCTAATTCGGCAATGCCAGCCTGATTTCTCAACTTCATATCCAAATTCCGTGAAGATCCATTGCGCCATATCTCCACATCGACTTGATCGCCAGGGCGGAAGCGGCTCACTTGTTCTTGAAGCTCGGGAACCGTTGCTACACCTTTTCCACCGACTCGAAGGATGACGTCACCAGGTTCGATACCTGCTTCTTGAGCGGCTCCATTCTCAACGAGATTACTTACGTACACACCTTGCACTTGTTCCATGCCAACGGTGTTGGCCAATTCTTCAGTCATTTCAGCAATACGAACACCAATAAACGCACGTTGTACATGACCAAATTCCATGAGGTCTTTGGTGACTTTCTCAACTATGCTCACTGGGACGGCAAATGAATAGCCTGAATACGATCCTGTTCTCGACGCAATGGCTGTGTTGATTCCAATTAGTTCTCCTCTTGTATTGACCAGGGCGCCTCCACTATTACCTGGGTTGACGGCTGCATCTGTTTGAATAAAAGATTCAATTGGAAATACATTGTTGATGTCATCCGACTGTAGAATATTGATGTTTCGGGCCTTTGCACTTACGATACCAGCAGTAACTGTAGAAGTGAGATCAAAGGGATTACCCACAGCAAGTACCCACTCCCCAATTTTCAATTCATCTGAATCACCAAATGAAACAGTAGGCAAATCTTTGGCTTCAATTTTAACCAAAGCAATATCGGTAGATGGGTCTGTCCCAATCACCTTTGCTTTATACGTTTTATTGTTATTGAGACTTATCTCTATTTCTTGAGCTCCGGCTACCACGTGATTGTTGGTGACTACATATCCATTGGGCGAGATAATCACCCCTGATCCTGAACCGTGTTGAACCTGAGGTTCCATTTCATATCCAAAAAGTTCGAACCACGGATTGTAAACACCTTCAGAAGAAGCCTGTGTTTTTACGTGCACCACGGCATTGATAGTTTTTTCGGCGGCAAGCGTAAAATCAAGGCCAGTTGAGGGTGCCGAATAGAAATTTGTAAGTCCGGCCGGCTGTGCGACGTGGGTTCTTTCAATAACCTGAATCGTTTTGTCTTCACCGGCCATGTAGACATATGACGCAACGGCGGTTACACCACCAAAAACTGCCACCAGGAATAATCCTAATACACGTTGAATTTTCATTTTGTTTTTTATTTTGCGGGTTATGTGTGTCAAAATTAACGACGGAAATTTATCGATGGTACACCTGTGCAGTTAAAGAGTGTTAAGCAAAAATGAAAATTGTTTTCGTTCAATAATTGGCACAAAAAAAGCCCCTACAGAAGCAGAGGCTTTTATTGAGCAAGATGTATGTTACTTACATCTTTCCCTTCATCATTTTGTTCCAATACAAATAGGGGAGGCCGTACTTTTTCAATATCCACATGCTCCAACTTTCCTTCGTAGTATCAACGAATTTGGTAAGGAAAGGATCTGAATCTCGGACGTTGTCATATTTGAATTCGGCTAGTACCATTTTCCCGTATCCTGTGACAAGCGGACAGCTAGAATAGCCAGAGTATTTTTGCGAACCGAGAATGTTGGAATCTAGCATGGTCAATATATTGTCGACCACTACAGGAGCTTGTTTTCGAATTGCTGCGCCTGTTTTAGCCGTTGGCAAATGCACGACATCCCCAACACCAAACACGTTGTTGTATTTAGGATGTTGCAAACTAAATTTATCAACTTCCATCCAGCCTTTACCGGGACCTTCCTGGATAGCGAAGGGAGAATTCTTCACGAAGTCGGGACAGGATTGCGGTGGTGCCAAGTGCAGCATGTCATAAGGTATGACGTACTCAGAATCTCCTTCAACACGCTCCTGAATTCCATTGTCTTCGGTGAGCACGCACTGATTATCGCCGGGCTTGGCGTTTTTGAAGTGGACCTCCTTTTTCACGGGGTCAATTTCACTTATTGCATAAAAGAACTTGGTGATGATTCCTTTGCGGGCAATTACTTGATTCAAGGCACCAACAAATTCTTTGACCCCGAAAATAACTGATCCCGGTGTGGCGTAAATTACCCTCGTGTCATTCTTTACTCCCGATTTCATGAAGTAGTCGTCGGCCAAGTACATGATCTTTTGCGGAGCACCACCACATTTGATTGGTGTCGTTGGCTGCGTGAATACGGCGTTTCCACCTTTAAAATTCTTAAGTACTTCCCACGTGTAGTTGGGGTCCGTGTAATTGCTACATACACCATTTTTGCCGAGAGATTCTCGCAAACCAGGAATTCCATCCAAGTCAATTTGTATCCCAGGAGCTAGCACCAAGTAGTCGTAGGTGTAGGAGTGACCCGAAGTATGAACTGTGTTGTTTTCGGGATCGAATGTGGTGGCATATTCCTTTATCCAAGTGACTCCAGATGGGATCACGCTCGATTCATTTCTGATCGTCTTTTCGTAATCGTAAGTGCCAGCGCCTACAAGCGTCCATGCGGGCTGATAAACGTGTTTTTCAGAAGGTTCAAGAATGGCAATGTCTAGATTGCTCCTTTTGTTCTTCAGTTGAGCAGCGACCATGATTCCACCGGTACCGCCTCCGATAATTACAATTTGATGATGTTTAGCCATGATGAAGGTTTTATTTAACTCATCAAGTTTAGCTCAAGTATGTAGCAATCTTGGTGACCCGAATCACACAGAAAGATGATTCTTAGCGGGTTAATTGTTCATCTGAGCTAAATTGCCTAATCGAAGCGCTTAACTCATTCACCTTTTTTAAGCTTCGAAAACCCGAAGCCGATCTGCTTGATAAATCTTGAAGGGAATTGTTCAATACCGGGAAATCCAAGTTTAATGTCCCGGCCGTTTCGAGGAACAACGGCGGTGCCAAAGATATAGTCCCAGATAGCTAAGGTAATTCCAAAATTGATTCCGTTGGGATGGGTCTTTGGCATATCGTAAGCGTGATGCCAAATGTGCATTTCGGGGCTATTGAAGATCTTTTTCATGAACGGTCCAACGAGTAAAGCCCCGACAAGAACACCTGCTGTCGTGATTGCGAGATTCACGAGCACAGTGAAGTCGAATTCTGTGGTGGCAACGAATAGGGAGATTAGGCCAACAACGATTCCACCAGTTACCCTTGACGAGATGCTGAAATTGGCATGGTTGTAATGTCCCCAAGCGAGGGTGAAAATGTGAATGAGGAAGAAGTCATGCAGACCGATTCCTAAGATGGCCAAAGGGATGTACTCGAGTGTTCTGTATACAATAGTTTCCATCCAATGGTATCTCAAATGAGCCGCAAAACCCATCTCTTTCACACTATGGTGTACTTTATGAAACTCCCAAAGTCGAGGAACTTTATGAAGGAGTCTATGTGTCCCCCATTGAACAAAATCACGTACGATAAAGCCAACTAGTAAGATAGCCCATAGAGGCCATGAATTCATGGGGTTCAAAGCTTGCAAGTCAATGCTTGTGATGTTTTGAATCAAATCGTTGAAAAGCTGAACAACAACTTCGCTCGAAGCATTGTAAATAAGCAGAGAAAAGAAAAAGAAATTGAAGAACATATAGAAAAAGTCCAACCAAAAGTCTTTGCGAAATTTAGCTTGGTTTTCTCTCCAAGGCTTGGCCAACTCGAGTCCAAAAAAGAACAACGAAATGATCAACAGCAACCAAAAGTAATTCCTCCAAAGGCCACCATCGTTGGCCAAGGTTATTTGGTCCCAGAGATAGGACGCATACTCGCGATATGCTTTCAGAAAAACGTCGATCATAACTTTCTAATTTGATGACAAAACTAGTCAGTTCAGCCACCTTTTTAAGTGGTGTTTGTCACACAGCCAATGCTCCTGAGTTAATATTCACCGTTCGTAGCAAAGTTGTTTTTTCGATATACCCATTCGCCCCCTGTGAAGTCGGGGAATGGAATAGGGGCTCCGCCTTGAGAGACCGATTGCTCCGACAATTCAACAATTGCACTCCAGGCAGCACTGTCATAAACGTCAATGGGAGTTTGTACTTTTCGCTTGCATGCCTCAATAAACCCATGTAGCACGAAGAAATCCATGCCGCCATGCCCTGCGCCCTCGGCCTTTTTGTGCCATGTACGCCAGAGCGGATGGTCGTGCTCATCCAAGTACGGTTGAGCATCTTCCCATCGATGTTCCGGGCTTTGGCCTTCTATGTGCAGACTCTTATTCAAATCCATCCAAAGGCCTTTCGTCCCCTGAACGCGGAATCCTAAGGAGTATGGACGAGGTAAATTGGTGTCGTGTTGAAGTGTTATTGTTTCGCCGTTACTCGTCGTAAGTACTGAAGTCGTAACATCGCCTTGCTTCCAATCAAGTTCTTTATGTGGGTGATCTTTTCCGCCAATTTTTTCGACATAGGCCTCAAGTCCTCTACTTTTTGAGGCGAAGGAGGAGATAGTGATGAACTTATTTCCTTTGTTGATATTCAGCATCTGCGCTACAGGTCCGATTCCGTGAGTCGGATAAAAGTCACCGTTTCGTTTCAAGGCATGCCCAGTGCGCCATTTGGACTCCGAATAACCTGTTTCGCCAAATTCGAGCCCTGTGTCGTACGGGCTTTTCCCATCGTTGAACTTCACATGCCTTAAGTCGTGCTGATATCCACACTCCATGTGAACTAGTTCGCCGAACATGTTTTCTCTAACCATGGTGAGTATGGCCATAATGTCGCGGCGATAACACACATTTTCCAACATCATGCAAGGCATTCCTGTTCGCTCTGACGTCTCGACAAGCTTGAAACAATCATCAACCGATAGAGCTGCGGGGACTTCAACGCCTGCATATTTCCCACTTTCCATCGTAGCTATAGCCATCGGAGCATGGAATCGCCATGGTGTAGCAATGACGACTGCGTCCAAAGTGGTCATGGCGACTAGCTTTTTCCAATTGTCTTCATCACCCAAGAAGTAAGTCGGTTCCTTTATTTTTCGCTCAGTGAAAATCTGCTTGCTACGGTCGATCGAATCTTGCTCTACGTCGGCAACGGCCAACACTTCGACATCCGGTCTGTCCAATAAAAGTTCCATCAAACCACGACCACGCATGCCCACGCCTATTATTCCCACTCGAATCTTTGCGCTGTCCATACTCATGGTTTTCCAAGATGGCAAGGTTGACAGACCTACTCCAGCAAT
>JADFAK010000145.1 GCA_015665315.1 Flavobacteriales bacterium
CCCCCTCATTTCTAAGGGAGTGCAAATGTAGAAAAGCTTTTCGTATGCGCAAACAACGAAGCTATATTTTTCTTCAGAATTTTGATATTTTTAGTGATCCATCATTTTCGTCTTATGCTTTTCAATCTGCTTTCGCAGTGCATCTACCGCTTGATCAGTGGATTCCTCGAAAGATTTCGCCTGTTTTTTCGCAAAAAGCTCCTTGCCTGGAACATTCAATTTTATTTCAGAGACCTTGTTTTCACGATTATCGGCCTTATCAATTTTCAATGTTACTTCAGCACTGATGATTTGGGCATGGAACAACCTCAGTTTTTCCAATCTCTCCTCAATAAACTCAATCAGTTTTTTATCGGCGTCAAAGTGAATGCTATGAATTTGTACTTGCATATGAACGTAAAATTTAAATTATCCTTTTGGATGTGCTCTTTTGTGCACATCCTTTAATTTCTCGATAGTATTATGTGTATACACCTGCGTAGAAGAAAGGCTGCTGTGACCAAGTAATTCTTTGACCGAATTCAAGTTTGCCCCGTTATTAAGTAAATGTGTGGCAAACGTGTGGCGTAGTACATGCGGACTTTTTTTATCTATGGTGGTTACCAGACCAAGGTAATATTTTACCTTATCGTAAACAAACCGAGGATACATTTTGTTCCCCTTATTTGTAACGAGTAATTCGGGCAAATATGTTGTGTCGAATTCTTCCTTTTTCAATCTTTGGTATTGTTGCATTTCAACAATAAGATTATGAGATATTGGGACAATCCTCTCTTTGTTTCTTTTTCCGATTACACGAATCTGTCCCTGCGTGAAATCAATCTGTTCTTCTCGCAAGTTAATAAGCTCTGCCTGCCTTATACCCGTTTCATACAAGATTGTTACAATTAACCTATCTCTCGTACCGGCAAAATCTTCAGATAGATCTAGCTTATCGAATCTTAACATTCCAGCCTCCTCAACAAACTGAGGAAGTCGCTTATTGGATTTTGGTGCAACGACCTTGGATGCGGGATTGATTTGAACAAGGTCGTTTCGTTTTAGGAATTTGAAAAAAGACCTCAATGAAGATAGTTTTCTTTGGATTGACTTGGGAACATAATCCGTTTCCACTAGGTGAACAATCCACGACCTGATCATCACATGAGTCGTTTCGGCGTATTGATCTGACTCATAATAGTTAGACTGAAATTCGAAATACTGCTCAATATCACGGCAGTAACCATCAACTGTATGGCTAGAATAGCGCTTTTCATGCGCTAGATAAGACAAAAATGCTTCAAATTGATCCAAAGAAAAAGGTGTAAATCTGTCAAACAAACTTACACCTTTCTTTATACTCTTTAGGTTTTACCCTACTCTTCGTTTTGCATCTGTAGCTTGTACGCAGCACGTTTAATCATTTCTCGCTTCGCAATCGAAGGTTTTGTGAAATGTTGACGAGCGCGAAGCTGTTTCATAGTGCCAGTACGTTCAAATTTCTTTTTGAACTTCTTCAAAGCACGATCAATGTTCTCTCCTTCCTTTACTGGTATTACTAACATACTTTCCTGATTTAAGGGCTGCAAAGATAAAACGAATTTTTAATTTTCAAAGGTTAGTCTCGAAGAATCTCACGAGAAATCACAAGTTTTTGAATTTCAGAGGTTCCTTCACCAATAGTACAAAGCTTACAATCGCGATAGAACTTCTCCACAGGGTATTCTTTTGTGTACCCATATCCACCAAATATTTGTACCGCCTCGTTGGCGACTTTGCAAGCCACTTCAGATGAATAATACTTAGCCATGGCACTTATCTTGACTACACTCTGACCATTGTTTTTAAGGTCTGCCGCTTTATACAACAACAATTCGGCTGCTTCAATTTCAGTTTCCATATCGGCAAGCTTAAAAGCAATCGCTTGAAATTTCGAAATTGGCTGTCCAAATTGCTCTCTTTCCTTTGAATATTTCACAGCAGCTTTCATGGCTCCTTTAGCTATTCCAAGACCAAGTGAACCAATTGATATTCGTCCGCCATCCAAAACTTTCATAGCTTGGATAAAACCTTCTCCTACGTTTCCAAGCACATTTCCGATTGGAACACGGCAATTATCGAAAAACAATCCGGCCGTTTCGGATGCTCTCATCCCCAGTTTATCCTCTTTCTTTCCACCCGAAAACCCAGGCGTTCCCTTTTCTACAATAAAGGCTGTCATGCCGCGAGAATCTCCTTTTTCACCTGTACGAACAATGACCACGGCTACGTCTCCCGAAATCGCATGTGTAATGAAATTCTTGGATCCATTGATAACCCAATGATCACCATCCAGAACGGCAGTTGTTGCCATGCCCCCAGCATCAGATCCTGTTCCTTGTTCAGTTAGGCCCCAAGCTCCAATCCATTCGGCACTCGCCAATTTTGGCAAGTACTTCCTTTTTTGTTCCTCATTACCAAATGCTAAGATATGCCCAGTACACAACGAATTGTGAGCAGCTACAGAAAGGCCGATTGAACCACACACTTGAGATATCTCATCTACAACGGTAATGTATTCAAAGTAGCCAAACCCACTACCGCCGTATTCTTGAGGGACCAATACGCCCATCAGTCCCAATGCACCAAGTTTCTTAAACAATGGAACAGGAAACTCCTGCGCTTCGTCCCATTTCATAATATTTGGACGAATCTCTTTCTCAGCAAAATCACGCACCATCTGTGCAATCATTTTCTGATTTTCATTTTTGCTAAAATCCATGTGTAGTCTATTATTATTGCATCGTAAATCTTTTACGACAACATTGGCATTAACTCAAGTAGAATTTACCAGCCGGCTAAATTATGAATATTTTCAGAGTAACGAAGTAGCTTGTCTCTTCCGTTTAAAAATGACAACTCCACAATGAAATCAAAACCACCTACAATCCCTCCTTGCATCAAAATCAATTCAGCAGCTGCTGCAGCTGTGCCACCGGTAGCCAATAAATCATCATGAACAAGCACCTTCATTCCTGGTTTAATAATCCCTTTGTGTATTTCAATCACCGCAGAACCATATTCAAGGTCGTAATTCACACTTACAGTTTCGGCTGGTAACTTGCCCTTTTTACGCACTGGCGCGAATGGCAAATTGAGTAATTTAGCTAGTTCTAAACCGAAGAAAAAGCCACGGCTTTCCACGCCTATTACCAGATCAATACTTTTATCCCTATAAAAACCACTCATCTCAGCGACCATATCCTTGCATAGTTGTGGGTCTAAGAAAATGGGAGTAATATCCTTAAATAATATTCCTGGAGATGGAAAGTCCGGCACATCGCGCACGGCAGATTTAATTCTTTCTTCAATCATGAACTGCAAAGAAAGGCCTTATTCTCTTTAAAATTGAATCATTCATCAAATGTACATTCAATAAATCCTCCAGTGATTGGTAATCTCCATGTTGTTCGCGATATTTCACAATGCTGCGCGCCACCTTGTAATCTAAATACAGATGAGAATTAAGCTCTTCAATTGAAACTTTATTGATGTTTCTCACTTCAGCAAGCGTGGAATCCAGTGAGCATTGCTCCATTATCTTAGCCAATTTAATCTCGTCCATCCCGTACAAGCCCATTAATTGATCATAAGATGTAAAACCGCCAAGCTCCTTCCGCAATTGAACAATTGCACCAGCATAGAATGGACCCACCCCATTTATTCTAATGAGTTCAGCCGAATCTGCCTTGTTAATTTCAATTAAGTCGACAGATTTGGTGACCAAATTCTGCTCCTTATCTTTCACACCAACTTCTTCGTTATCAAACACCATCCAAGGCCTAAGTTGATTCAATTTATCTTCTGAAACAACAAATGACTTTCCCACATCTTTCGGAGAATTGAAACCACCCAATACATTTTTGAACTTGATCAGAGACATGGCTTGTTTTTCACTAAACCCCAGCTCTACCCATCCTTTCGAGGTAAGTTCGTTCGGATTAAAATAATGATCAACGGTGACCAATTTACGCGCATCATCAGATCTTGGCTCAACGACTTGAGAGAAGTACTCTGTATTCTTCTCACCCCAATTTGTAAAGACGGTGTCTTTTTCAACAAAACATTCGGAAAAGGACACATCAGGGTATTCAGGAGGATTGAGTCGATCCCACGATGCTCTAATTAGAGATACTACAAGCAATAGTGTGCACAACACAACAACGCCATAGCGTTCACGCCTGTTAAATGCAAGATGCTCCTTCCAACGTCCCACTAGCTTAGCGATATTTCTTGATTGCACCGGATTTCACCCGACCTAGATAATCGGCCAAGTCTTTTTTAATCTCAGGAGCCAAGAAATACAAACCAAGTATGTTAGGAAAGGCCATGGCAAAAATCATAATGTCCCCAAAATCAAAAACTGCGCCTAAACTCATGGCCGATCCAACCACTACAAAAAAGCAAAACATAGCCTTATATGTGATGTTTGCCACCTTGCTTTCCCCAAATAGATAAGTCCATGCTTTGAGTCCGTAATAAGACCATGAAATCATCGTCGAAAGCGCAAACAGAATTACTGCAATAGATAGAACAACAGGAAACCAAGGAATGGCCGACTCAAAAGCGGCGGATGTCAATGATACCCCACCAAGTTGTCCAGCGGTGTTGAATACGGCTTCCGTTCCCAGCCCACCAAAGTTTGTAATTATTATCACTAGTGCAGTAATTGTGCAAATGACCACTGTGTCAATAAATGGTTCAAGGAGTGCCACGACCCCTTCGCTAACAGGCTCGTCGGTCTTGGCTGCGCTATGCGCAATTGACGCAGATCCAATACCAGCTTCATTGGAGAACGCCGCTCTTTTAAATCCGAGAATTAATACTCCAATGAATCCTCCAAAGACTGCATCGGGACTAAAGGCACCAGTAAAGATTTGGCCGAAGGCCCAACCCAATTTATCAATATTCAAGACGATCACAACTATGGCCGCTACCAAGTAGATTGCAACCATGCCTGGAACTATTTTATCTGTTACTCGAGCTATACTTTTGATTCCACCGATAATGATCATGGCAACCACTACCGCGATAATAAGTCCAAAAATCCACCCTCTTTCAAAGAATACACTTTCTGTACCACCTGTGACATCTATCAGCTGTTGTGTAGCTTGATTGATCTGAACCATATTACCACCGCCAATTGAACCTCCAATACAAGCAACAGCGAAGAGTGCGGCCAAAACCTTTCCAAGTCGTTTTTTACCTTGCTTTGCTAGTCCTTGACTAAGGTAAAACATAGGTCCACCAGAAACCGAACCGTCATCGTTGTACTTTCTATACTTGACACCTAAGGTGCATTCCACAAATTTGGAGGACATGCCAAAAATTCCTGCCAGAATCATCCAAAACGTAGCCCCTGGTCCGCCCATTGAAACTGCCATGGCTACACCTGCTATATTTCCAACGCCCACTGTTCCAGATAGCGCAGCGGTTAGAGCTTGAAAGTGTGATACTTCACCAGGATGATCCGGATCATCGAATTTTCCTCTTACGACATCTAAGGCGTGACGGAAGCTTCGTACATTTACAAACTTCATGTATACGGTGAAAAACAAAGCTCCTACCAAAAGCCATATAAGTACAAATGGAATTTCCTTTTGCAGCGGCGTAAAATGATAAGATGCACGACTGTCCGTTTCTGTTGGGGATACTTTGATTGTAAAACCTGGAAAATTTTCTAACTCAACGACATCGCCAAAACGATGTTGAGATTGCACAGGAGCATCATCAATTGTATAGGTCAGGTCGAAATAGCCTTGATCAATAGGATCGATTGTGAACTCCTGACCGTATGGAACCTCGTCACCAGAAAAACTGACAGAAAGCCCCATTTCGTCCATCGACCAATACTCTCCATTTTCCTGCAATTCAGTGAGTGTATGCGTCTCACCGGTTGGTATTGCGAAAAATATCACTCTACCCAAAGCAGCAGTTAACGGTGTCATGGTATTGTTAATGACATCATCCAAGCTCTGCTCCTGCTCGGCAGTTTCTTGAGCTGTTGCCTGAACAGATATCGACACAATCGCGGCTAACAGGAATAAATTAAGGAGAATCTTTTTTATCATTTTGATGCAGGTTAAATGTTCGGTTTCGACAAATATATTCAAGAATGTTTTATCGCAAGGAATTCATTACGAGGGCGGCGAAATGCCAAACAAACGGTTAAGGAGCTTGATTTGATCTTTGTTTCCAAGAACAAAAAACTTCGAATTAGGCAGAATTCTGGTATCGGGACCCGGGTTGATGACGTATTCTCCATCTTCATTTTTAAAGCCTATGATATTGACACCAATTTTATTCCGAATCTGCATTTCCCCCAAAGTCTTGAATTGGAAGTCGGTAGGCAAATCTTTGAACGTTACTTCTTCCAAATTAATATCGCCCACACCTTGCACGGACACATGATCCAAAAACTCCATGACATCAGGTGTCACGACAAGAGAAGCCATATGCGCCCCTCCCACACTATCCGGCATGATAACGTTGTCGGCTCCAGCTATGCGTAGCTTTTTAACCGACTCAGCCTTAGATGCCCTAGATATAATTATTACATCTTTATTTAGCTCACGCGCTGTGAGGACAACATATAGATTATCCGCATCATTTGGCAATGTTGTGATCAATGCTTTTGCCGACGCGATGCCAGCTCGACAAAGGTCCTCATCGACAGTCGCATCCCCTGAAATAACCAAATAATCAGGGTCATCATAAAGCACTTTGAGCTTTTCTTCAGATTTCTCAATAACCACAAATCGTTGGGTTAAATAATTCAGGTCAGCAGCAGCTTTGTTCCCTACACGCCCGTATCCGCAGACAATGACATGATCTTTGATATTTGCAAGTTCTTTCTCCACTTTAGCTTTTCGGATAATATTTATGTATTCTCCAGCGACAAAATACGTAGTTATAGCGGAAATGCCATAAGCAAACGTACCAATACTAGTGACAATGAGGACAGCCGTGAACATTCGGCCTTCGAAGGACAAACTATGCACTTCCTGATACCCGACGGTCGAGATCGTAATAATGGTCATATAGAAGGCATCGAAGAATGAATAGTCTTCAATGATCATATACCCTAGACTACCTGACAACACAATCGAAACCAGGATAACAAGAGCAAAATATATTCGAGAAAATGCTTTAAATGAGAACAAAACGTTAGTCTTCAATATCCCAAATGGTTTTACGCCGACGGGCAGTTTTAAAATATTCTTTGTTCTCTAGAATGAAGGCCATCATCAGATAAATCAACAGGGGCGACCCTAAAGTAATGAAGGACAGATAAATAAAGGCCAATCGAATTTTAGTAGCATTGATCCCCAAGCGGCGACCCCACCAATCACAAACTCCAAAAGTTTGTCTTTCAAAATAGTCTTTAATCTTGTCAATCATACTCAATCCTGTCTTTTTAAAAGTTTGGTTCCTATCATGCAAGATAGGCATTTTTTACTATCACAAAATTCATTCTTTAATTCTAACAATGCCTGCGAATCCGCCGCAGAATTGGCCACTACTCCATCATTCTTCCAGTCCTGCAACACCGTATTTTTCTCACTCGGCAGTTCCTGTAAAAAACGAAATGCTTTCTCGGCTATTGCGTCATTTGACCTCATTTTAGCGTAAAAGAACAACATTGGTACCACAGCATTCACAACAATCGAACGAGCGGTAGACAGCCCTATTTTCTTCGGTCTATTCACAGTAGAATTTCCAAACGAAAAATGATCATTCCAATAAGTACTTGCGGTCACTCGAAGAACATTCAATAAGTCAGAAAGAGTTTGAACTTCCAGAAAGACACTCATACAATCCACATTCTGTCGGGCAAAAACGGCCAATTGAGCAATTCGAATTTCAGGAAAATTTGATGGTCTCATCCTCAATTTTTTCCATACACCATTGGCCAATGGAATGAGCTTGAATTTGTGTCTGAGAAAGATATACTCATTCACCAAAGCCGATTCATAAGGGGACTTCGGTTCGTTGGGAAGTAGACCTGCTTGACCGAACAGAAGCGCTTCCAACTGAAAGGTACTGTTGGCACACCCACTTAAAACTGTCGACGGCACTGCATTTGCCAATAGCTCAAAAGCATTTTGATTTACTTTCAACCCCATTGATCGGCACAACATTAACCAGGCTACATAATTCCAATTGTTCTTGTACCGGGATAACAACACTTCGATTCTTAGACACTTCTTCTCTAATCTAGCAACAAGTAGCCTATCCTTCCAATTGACCCAAATCACCTCTGAAATCTCAGGAAGTTCCCACTTACAGGACCGTTCCAATTTGCGCTCGCGCAGAGCTTTATAATTCCTTAAATAGTTTAAGTCAATATGGCTACTGAGCTCGACTACAGGAAGATCTCCTGGTGTTTTCAAGTAAATTTCTTGATCATTTTCAAAGACAACATGAAGAACAACCTGGCCATAAGCCTCATCATGGTGATGATCGTGTAAAATCCAATCTGAAGACTTTAAATGAATCTCGATATCGCCGTGCCAAGTGTAACTTCCTATGGACACATGCCCATTCCTAAAATCCGGACCCGCATTCGTGTTAAGCTCGCCGGGATGATGGACAAGGACTTCAAATCCCTGAGAAGTTTTCAAGGGTAAATTGGACAGCAGTCGGTAGCGCCAAATAAAATGGAGAAATTCTTCTTGCATAGTAGCTTAGTCGATAGAATCGGACCAAACTACAGCTGTATCTTTCACGCTCGGTAAAAAACTTTGTAAGTGCTTGAGAAATTTTATAGTCGCTTTAAATTGTAGGTTCTTATCCCAACAACAATCTCACTCGCTAAAAAAGATAGGCTACTTGAATCTGTGGCACTAGTAGATTTCTGCCGAATTCAAAAACGATCAAACCACTTCTATAGTCGATAAATTCATCTACAATAGGTGAGCTTTTATCGTCTACCCAAAACCCATACGAATTGGTATTGGTTAATTCGGCAACGATAGGAATAACACCCGTTTTAACTTCCCCTCCGACAAGAAAATGCTCTCCTAAAATGGTTTGCCAACCCACCTTAAACCAAAACTGTGCCTTGATATATTTTAGTTCGTAGTCCCTCAGAATAAACTCTCCGGATTCTAAAAACCTGAAAGAATCGTTGACCTTGTAGTAATCTAGTGTAAAATCCATTCCCCAATAAGTTCCTATGGGTGAGATAGATCCGGTCGTGTATCTAAATCTTCTGAAGCCAACCTTTCCTCCATAGCCAACCAGATTATTATGCTCCATTTCTGTGCGGCTACTATGTTGCCTACCTCCGACGCTATATGGATACCTTGCTCCCACAGAATATTGCCCCCCCACAGAAACCTCCAAATTTCGGTTCACTGTTCGGGCGATTGATAAGCCTAAACATTTATTCCAGGGTCGGGCATAAAATGAAAAACGTTGGTATGAAGTAATATCCCCATGGATATAAACAGCGGTCTTTCTACCCAAATAACCTCCTTGAGCATTCAATACTTCCACATTGGCCAAGAAAGAAAGCAGGAAAAAGAGAAAAATTCTAGTCATGGCTAATGGATTGAACCAAATCGTAAATATGGTGTTTGATGATCTGATCTTTATTCTTGACCCCTTTGATTTCGCGCCCTTCGGAATAAATCACTGTTGAGGCATTAAAGTCGTACAAGGAATAGACAAAGTAGGATTCATACTTAGCTTTCCAGGTGTGATACAGGTAGAATGGAATCCCTACGACTGTCATCAGTGGTAGAATCATACCAGCCGAAAGGAAGAAATCATAGGATGCCGAACGTTCGGTATACATCCCTGCGACTAGCATGTAATTGCAATTGTATTTCTTTCTAAGCAACTCAATATCTTCCGTATAAATAGAGGCGTTTGCAAAGTCCTTATGGATATCGATATCGTTCATCCAATCTTGGATAAGCATCATATCATTCAGTTTGTCCACATCTGACGCCGAAAAATTGCTCACATCAAGAACGCTGTATGCTCTTTCAAAATCCTGTAGCTGTTTCTCTAGTGTCTGAATGAAAAATGATTCTCGTTCCTCGCCCCCGAGAAAATCTATATACTCTGGTTTTCTGCTATCGGCTTGGTAATAGAAAGGACTATACACTAAAATTGAATCGGCGTTTAGTTTTGCCCCTACCCTCAAAGCCTTTTTAGTTTCTTTCATCGAAGCATAAGTACTCGAAGCACCTTTTTTGGATCTTTTTCTTTCCGCTAGTTCGTCATCCGATTTTTCCCAAAGTTCTCTCCACAACGTATCGGATGCTGCTAGTTCCAAATATTCCATTCCATTGAAAATTCTGCTACTATTATACGCTACACCCACCTCTCTCACTTTATACCCAGTTTCCTTGATAATTTCCTTCATCAAGCTATGGTATACGTCGAGATAATATCTCTCTTCCGGATGTGCTCGGTGCAAGTTAAACGCATGGCGAATCGCTACAACGAGGATCTCCTCACTTCTCATGTCATCAAGTAACTCGGCTAAATCATCCTCAATTCCTTGATCGTTCAGCGAAAATTTGGTCATAAAGCGCCCATTGACATGAGCCATGGAAAGTTTATAGAGCGACTCCATCAAACTTCTTTCTAGATATTGGTTCCCTGGAAACTCTTTGAGCATTGTCAAAGAATGATAAAACCCAGAAACAAACAAATCCTCAGCATTGTAATATCGGGCCATATCCAATCTGGACAAATCACGAACTCTTAAAAATTCCTCCTCAGACACCAAAAACTTTGCACCTTCATCCTTAATGCTTCCGCCCAATTTCTTTTTTAGTTCCCGTCGCCTTTCATCGGTCCCTGGATGTGTTGTAAGCTCATCATCAACAACCAAAACAACTTTGGAAGGCTGAATAGAGGTCACAGAATCAGGAAAAGCAAAACCCTGAGGCCTGAAAGGCTCCAAGTCAACTTCTTGGAAAGAGTACGGAAAGGAAGCACTATCTAACACATCGAACACACTGTAAGCATACTTCTCGTTGTAACCTGCATTTAAGAATAAGTCGATACCCTTTATGTCGGCTTCTGTTTCCAAATTTCGGTTATAGGCATGTTTTCGAAATATCTTTTCATTCACACCACTGCTCCCCATGAACTCCACTTGATTCTGAATCTTCACTTCTTCGAGCACCAAATTCGAATTATGGTTATTGATAAAATGGATCGATTCGTGGGCGAGAATAAAGGCTAGCTCGGCCTCATTTCTCACTTTACTCATGAGACCTAAATTGACCAAAATGATTCCCTGCTCTGTGGCGTAGGCATTGACATATGGATTACGCACCATTAACACCTTCATCTTTTTGCGCACTTCAGGCTCGTTGGCCAAGAGTTTATCTAAGACTTTCTCTACATAATTCCCAACCTCGCTATTGACCAGTACTGTGCCATTTGTAAGATTGTAATCCATAAAGAAATGCGTGCGCAAATAGAAGCTGATCATCGCCTCCTTTTCTTTGGTTGTCATTGTATCCAGACGAGCATCATTGGCTATATCGGAATAGAATTTCTCGCTGCTACTGGACAAGTATTCAGCACTTAACAAACCTGTGGATCTCAAGCCATCAAAGTCGTCATACTGCGCAGTAAAATGTAGAAAGCTCAAGAGCGCACAAGAAATAAGAAGTGCATTTCTCATTTAGTATCTGATTAATGTGTGAGCAAAATACAATAATTTGTGCTCCGTAAAAAATGGAAAAATGGGTCTTTGTCCCACGATCAGGTATTTTTCAAACCATTTAGGTATACCGATTAAAGGTCAAAGAACTCAGCCATCTGCAATTGCAGTTTTTCGGCTTCTTGTTTAGCGCTTTGCGCAAATGTCTCACCTGCCCCCGCATAAATTATCCCGCGAGAACTATTGACTAACAGTCCGCACTCTTTATTGGAACCATGCTTAACCACCTCATCTAAACTTCCTCCCTGAGCTCCGACCCCTGGGACAAGTAAAAAGTGATTTGGTACTTCTTCACGTACTTTTGCCAACAATTCACCTCGTGTGGCGCCGGCAACGTACATGATGTTCTTTTCACTTCCCCATGTAGAAGAGGTCTTCAGAACATGTTGAAAAAGGTGTTTACCATGGGATTTGAGCATCTGAAAATCCATGGCCCCAGGGTTCGAAGTCAAAGCCAATAGAATCGCCCATTTATCCTGGTAGTCAAGAAAGGGGCTCACTGAATCAATTCCCATGTACGGAGCGACAGTTACAGAATCGAAGCTCATGTACTTGAAGAATGTGTCGGCGTAGTACTTTGACGTGTTTCCAATGTCGCCTCTTTTGGCATCGGCAATGGTGAAAACATCCTCAGGTATGATTTCCAATGTTTTCTTCAGCGTGTCCCATCCTTTGGAGCCCAATTTTTCATAGAAGGCAATGTTTGGCTTGAACGCCACAGCAAAATCACTCGTAGCCTCAATTATTTGCTTGTTGAATTCAAAAATGGGATCTTCAAATTGCAGCAAATGTTCAGGAATTTTTTCCAGGTCGGAATCCAGACCTACGCACAAAAAGGACTTCTTTCGTTGGATATTCTTTATTAACTGATCTCTAGTCATAGCTTTCTTTAAGCTGATTCCTGCCCGGCTTGCAATTTCGAGGCATTTTCAGCCATTTTCAACGCATCGATTACGGGATCAAGATCACCATCAATCGTTTGCTGCAGTGTATACAATGTCAAGTTGATTCTATGATCGGTGACACGGCCTTGCGGATAATTATAGGTACGTATTTTGGCCGAACGATCTCCCGTTGAAACAAGGGTCTTTCTTTCCGCGGCTCGTTCAGCATTTCTCTTTTCCAATTCGGCTTCGTACAGACGCGAGCGCATAACCGATAGCGCTTTCTCGTAGTTCTTGTGCTGAGACCGACCGTCTTGGCATTCCACCACTACCCCCGTGGGTATATGCGTAATTCGAACGGCAGATTCGGTCTTGTTCACGTGTTGTCCACCAGCACCAGAGGCACGATACGTGTCTTTTTTTAGGTCAGACACATTGAGTTGAACATCAACCTCATCGGCTTCAGGCATTACTGCAACCGTAGCAGCTGATGTATGCACACGGCCTTGAGATTCGGTTGCCGGCACACGTTGGACACGATGCACTCCGGACTCATACTTCATGGTTCCGTAAATATCTTCACCTGAAATTGAAAAAACAATCTCTTTGAATCCACCGGCTGTTCCTTCGTTGATATTGGCGATCTCCATTTTCCATCCTCTATCTTCGACATACTTCGAATACATTCGAAATAGATCGCCTGCGAATATGCTTGCTTCATCACCTCCTGTTCCGGCGCGAATTTCAACGATGCAATCTTTGGCATCTTCGGGATCCACGGGAATGAGCATGACTTTGATATCTTCTTCAAGTTCCAGTTGTCGCTTTTCCAAAGACAGCAATTCCTCTTTGGCCATCTCCTTCATTTCTGGATCGTCCTCTGTCTTCAACATAGCCTTACTTGATACAATGTTTTCGAGGACCGATTTGTACTCGCCAAACATCACATCAAACTTGCCCAAATCTTTGTATTCCTTCATCAATTTGGAATAAGCCTTTTGGTCAGAAATAATGGCAGGATCCACAATTTGCTTCGATACTTCATGGTATCGATCGGCGATCGCGGCTAATTTATCAAGTAGATTATTCATGTTTATCCTTCGTAAACAAACTTTCCGTGTTCAGATTCTATGGTCACTTTCTTTCCTTCTATTTCCTCACATCGACCAATTACTTTTGCGGGAATATTAAATCCGTTGGCCAAATCAATAAGTGCGAGCGCGGTAGTTGCATCCGTATAGACCTCAAGTCGGTGGCCCATATTGAATACTTTGTACATCTCTCTCCAATCTGTGCCAGACTCATCTTGGATGAGTTTAAATAATATCGGTGTAGGAAATAGCGCATCTTTAATGACGTGCACATTGTCTACAAAATGCAATACTTTGGTTTGCGCTCCACCACTGCAATGGACCATCCCATGTATATCGGACCTATGAGACTCAAGGATCTTTTGGACCAAAGGTGCATAAGTACGTGTTGGCGAGAGGACCAATTTTCCAGCGTCCAAGGGGACACCATCCACATTATCGGTCAACGCTTTCGATCCGCTATAGACAAACTGCTCATCCGTTTTTGGATCGAAGCTCTCGGGGTACTTGGTGGCCAAAGACTTTCTAAAAACATCATGTCGCGCGGAAGTCAAACCATTGCTCCCCATTCCTCCATTGAACTCTGACTCATATGAAGCTTGTCCATCGCTTGCAAATGCCACGACCACATCTCCTGGGCGAATATTGGCATTGTCGACAACTTCGTCCCGGCGCATTCTACAAACCACTGTGGAGTCCACTATGATGGTGCGCACTAAATCACCGACATCGGCCGTTTCACCACCCGTTGATTCTATCCCAATGCCATGAGACCTCAAATCGGCTAGAAGCTCTTCTGTTCCATTGATAATCGCCGACAAAACCTCGCCTGGAATAAGGTGTTTGTTTCGACCAATGGTCGAAGAAACAAGGATATTGTTGGTAGCTCCAACGCAAATGAGGTCATCAATATTCATGATCAAGGCATCTTGGGCAATTCCCTTCCACACGCTTAAATCACCTGTTTCCTTCCAGTACATATAGGCAAGCGACGACTTGGTACCAGCACCATCGGCGTGCATGACGATACAGTGCTCATCGCTTCCGGTGAGCGTGTCGGGAACAATTTTACAGAAGGCTTTTGGAAACAAACCCTTGTCGATATTCTTAATAGCTGCGTGAACATCCTCTTTTCCCGCCGACACTCCGCGGGCCATATATCTAGATTCTGTTGCGGCTTTTTTCTGTTCAGACATGGTAATACTCGATCAAAAATGGATCAATAAATTTCAATTAGAATTGGCTGTGATATAAGCCATAAGCACAAATAAAAAAGAGGCCGTCCGAATATTTCGGACGGCCTCAAAGTTATGAGATATTAATGAATCTTCTAGTTATTATCAGGCTCAACAAAATCGTAGCTAATAATTTTAAATACCGTTCTTCTGTTCACCTGGTGAGCTTGCTCTTGCTCCTCTTCAGTGGCCATAGCGTTAATCGCCTTATCACTAATAATTGGCTGAGATTTACCCAGTCCGAGTGGCTTCATTCGCAATGGATGAATACCTTTCGTAATCAAGTAATTCACACAAGTCTCGGCACGACGTTGCGACAGACTTTGGTTATAGTCGGCCTTACCACGTGTATCGGTGTGAGCTTCAAGTTGAATCACAAAAGTCGGATTCCTTGTAAGCAAGTCATACAGATAATTCAATGAATCTGCAGAATTCACTTCGTCGTTGATCAGAAGTTCACTCTTATCAAAAGGATACAATACCAAAGGAAGGTCGTACTCAGTATTCAAGATAATTGGCTGCAAGAAGTACTCACGAGCAAATGTTGTTGATTCAGTAAGTCCGATCGTCGAGAATTGATCACCAGTACCGATATAGCCGTCCTTGGCTACATCAACCGAGTAATTTGTTTCTGCAATAATCTGACCTTCGCATAAAGCAAATCCGCCATTGCCATCGGTGACAATTTCGTATGATGATCCGTCTGTTCCTTGAACTATTACTTTAGCATCCGCGATTGGATTACCGCTATCGAAGTCATATACAGTTGCTTTCAAGCAAAACTCCAAAGGAGGCATTTTGAAGCTGTAGATATCATCCTTTCCTTTTCCACCTGGGCGGTTAGAAGAGAAAAATCCTTGATCCTTATCACCGTCGAAGATAATACCGAAATCTTCAGAAGAAGAGTTGATTGGATATTGCAAGTTCGTAGGATTCTCCCATTGCATTTCACCAACATTATCAGCTTTGAAGATATCCAGTCCGCCTAACCCACTTAGACCATTCGAAGAAAAGTAAAGTGATCCGTTCTCGTGAACGAATGGGAACATCTCGTCTCCAGTCGTATTAATCTTATCTCCTAAGTTCTGAGGCTTACCCCATGTCTTTGCTTTTCTATCATAGGCAATATACCAAAGGTCCTTACCTCCATAGCCGCCTGGCATGTCAGATGCAAAAATCATGTTCATATCGTCTGGCGTCAAAGTCGGATGACCTACTTGTGAAGAATCATTGCAACCGTCACACTCTCTTTCGATAATTGGAACCAATTCACTTACACCAAACTCTTTACCTTGCTTCTTTACCGTATAAATATCGCAGGCAAAATTTCCTTTCTTCGTGTAGATACAGCGCGTGAAATACATGTTACTTGCCTTCTTATCAAATGCCGCAGCACCTTCATTCGAAGTCGTATTCACGGTGTTGTTCAAGGGTGTTGGCGTACTCCATTTACCTTTCTTATCGCGAGAAGAAGTGAATAAGTCCATAAAACTCTCACCCGTGATTGGATCATCTCCTGAACCTACAGACGCTTGTCGTGATGAAGAGAAGACCAATTCATCATTTTTCTTCGAAGAGAAAACGGGAGAATAGTCAAACTGTCCTGAGTTAAGGACGATCTCATTTTCAACAAGATAACGCGTTGGTGGCTGGTCAATCATCAAAGCAGCGTTTTCGCAATCAGCAATTCGACCATTGGCCAAGCCTTTGTCGCCGCCTCTTTCAAGGTACTTCTGAAATTGAACAACCGCCTCATCGAACTTACCTTGCTCTCTCAAGCTCTCGGCATAGTTGAAGTAAACGTCATTGTTGGTCTTGTAATACTTGGCTGTAATTGCCTTTTCATACCATTCGGCTGCGCCAGCGCAGTCTTTCATCAGTCGATGGCATTCGCCAATACGGAAGAGAACACGTCCCTTTTCCTCGATGCTGTTGATTTTTGGATAGACTCTTTTGTAAGCCTCGGCAGCTTCGTGATAGCCTTCTCTATTGTATTGACTATCAGCATCCTCAGTGTATTTACTTTGGGCAGATACGGCAATCGCCAGAACAAGTGTGAAGCAGGTTAAGATCAGTCTTTGCGCTATTCTCATGGCATTAATGTTGTTTTCCAGGTTCCCTAATATGGAAAGCGAAAATACATAATTATATTTTAGTTAGACAAATTGCTCAAACTCCATAATCGACAAGAGTTTCAGCACGTCACCTTGATCATTTATCAGCAATTTGTCTTGAAGTTCACAAGATTCTTTGCCGAATGGTTTCAAAATCGACGCACAATATAGGAGTATAACACGAGAAGTGAAAAAAGGATACACATTTTCTAATTCTCGGTCAAAATAAAGGCCGCCCAGTTGTAAACCGAGCGGCCAAATTATTTTCGCTAGAGGATGTATCAACGTGTGAACAAAAGCTCACGTAGTTTTGGCATAGGCCATAACTCATCGTCAATTAACATTTCCAGACTATCGGAGTGTTCTCTTATCACATCGGTAAGTGGTTTAAGAACATCAGCATACATTTTAGCTCTTTTCTCTAAACTTCCAAGAGAATCTACTTTACGTCTTTGCTCAAGAAGCTTGTCAACATTTTCCTTGATGCCATTCATGTGATCTGAAATCTTCAAAATAAGCTCAGATTGCATGGAAGAGGCCTTTTTAGCTGTTGTCGTTGGAAATACCTCATACATACCTTTCACATTGGTGATCAAGCGGTTCTGATAGTTGATAGCCGTCGGAATAATATGATTCTGGGCAATATCACCACAAACACGTGCTTCTATCTGTCGGCGCAAGACGTAATCTTCTAACGCTACTTCCAATCTAGACTCGATTTCAGGGGCCGACAAGACATTCAGTGATTCAAATAATTCATGAACTTCTTTCTTCTTCCAAACAGCCAAGGCTTCTGGGGTCGTTCTGAAGTTGGACAATCCGCGCTTCTTGGCTTCTTTTACCCAATCATCACTATACCCATCTCCTTCAAAGATGATCGATTTCGACTCTTTGATGAGCTTTTGAAGTTCTTTGAGGATAGCCTCATCTTTCTTGATACCCGACTTTATACGCTTGTCAACTGCCTTTTTGAACTCGTTAAGTTGGTTGGCCACTATCGTATTGAGCACTACCATTGAACTCGCGCAATTGGCAGATGAACCAACAGCACGGAACTCAAATTTATTTCCAGTGAAGGCAAAAGGCGATGTTCTGTTTCGATCGGTGTTATCAAGTAAGATCTGCGGAATACGACCTATTTCAAGCTTCAACTCTGTTTTATCTTCTGGAGTCATTGTCCCCGCCTTCACGTTCTTTTCGATAGCACTGAGAAGTCCTGACAATTGCGTTCCAATAAAGGCCGACATGATCGCAGGAGGTGCTTCATTGGCTCCTAATCGGTGGTCATTTCCTGCCGTTGCGATTGCCGCTCGTAAGATATCCGCGTGAACGTGAACTGCTTTGAGTGTATTGATAAAGAAAGTAAGGAACTGAAGATTGGACTTCGGATTTTTACCTGGCTTGAGTAGGTTTACCCCTGTATCAGTAGCCAAAGCCCAGTTATTGTGCTTTCCAGATCCATTGAGGCCTTCAAAAGGCTTTTCGTGCAGCAACACTTTGAAGTTGTGCTCACGCCCCACTCGTTCCAAGATATCCATCAACAGTAAGTTGTGGTCATTGGCGAGGTTCGTTTCTTCAAACATAGGAGCTACCTCAAACTGATTCGGAGCAACTTCGTTGTGACGTGTAGTAACTGGAATTCCAAGGATGTGACATTCGGTCTCGAAGTGCTTCATGAACTCCATGGCCCTCCGTGGGATAATACCAAAATAGTGATCATCCAATTGCTGACCTTTGGCTGGATTGTGTCCAAACAAAGCCCTACCTGTCAAGGCCAAGTCAGGACGAGCCTCGTACAGTGCTCTATCTACTAAAAAGTACTCTTGCTCCCAACCTAGTGTGGCGTGTACTTTCTTAACGTTTTTGTCGAAATATTGACAAACACTAGTCGCTGCACTATCAACAGCGGTTAATGCTTTCAACAATGGCATCTTGTAGTCAAGAGAGAAACCTGTATACGAGATAAAGATCGTCGGAATACAAAGCGTGTTTCCCAAAACGAATGCTGGAGACGAAGGATCCCATAGGGTATATCCACGGGCTTCGAAAGTGTTTCGGATTCCACCACTAGGAAAGGATGAGGCATCAGGCTCTTGCTGAATGAGCATGGTTCCTTCAAACTTCTCAATTGCCGTCCCATCTGAAGCTGGCTTGGCAAAGGAATCGTGTTTCTCTGCAGTCGACCCAGTTAGTGGTTGAAACCAGTGGGTATAATGCGTCGCTCCCCTTGAAATCGCCCACTCCTTCATGGCCGAAGCAACTTGATCGGCGATTTTTCGATCGATTCGGGTGCCATTTTCCATAGCATCCGTAACAATTTCCATTGCCTCGTCGGTGAGATACTCACGCATGGCTTTGGCACTGAATACATTCTGACCATAGAATTCAGATATTCTATTCGATGGTTTCTGATGAAAAAGCGGCTTACGGTTGACCGCGTCTTCCAATGCTTTGAATCTGATTGTTGCCATTGTACTCTTTAATTTCAGAGAATTAATAATTGATAACGCGGCAAAATTAGCCTTTTACTCGATTTTCACGCTCAAATAATACATTTTTTATAAACACCCCCTCTTTTTCATCGTGACAACCCAATATTATTAACTTTTCTCGCGTCGAACCCCTATTTTTAAGGGGGCAAATCATTATGAACTGAAATTATCACCTAGAAACTTAACTGATTGTAGGCGCCTGTCCTATATACACGTATCACCATTTGCCGAATGGCTAAAAAAAAAAGCACCCCAAAACGAGGTGCTTTAATTTTTCGAACAGGAAAGGATTAGTGCGACACAACCACCGTTTCATTGGAAACTTGTGTCCCGTCGCTTACCTTAATATAGTACAGACCGTTATTTACGTCACTAAGATCGAGAGACTCGAGTAAATAGCTGCCATTCGATTTAAACCTATTTTGCTTCACCAAGCGACCGTTGGTATCAAACACACGAACCTCAACATTTTGTCCGAAGCCTTGCAGTTTTAAGAAAAATTCTCCTGTGCTTGGATTGGGGTAAACTACTGCTGAGACTTTCTTCTCTGGCAATTCCTCGGTCGAAACGATGTCGGTTTTCCAGTAGAAATAGTGATTGATCTCCTTCCCGAAATTAGGTTGGAATGTCTCCAAAATCGAACTACCCACTTTCTTCAAACGCATAGATCCATTGCCATCGTTGTTGGCGAAAAACGACAAACCATCGTCATCACTGTCTTCCAAATGAAACAGATAACACCCTCCGCTCAACTGGATCGTATCACGGTAAGCCGTCTGCGCTTCACTAAAATCATCACGGCCGTACACTTCATTGCCATCCATATCATAGATCGTATACGACGTTTCCCAATAAGCTTGATTCGTCGTGTGCCATAAGATTAGGCGATTATCATCGTCGTCTCCTTCGCCGTAGGTGTACATTGGCGGACGAACAAACTGACTTGACGAACTATTGTTGCTTGGGTTTTGGTCGGTTGTACCATTTGGAGCCGCTACCGAAATCTCAAAAGTCTCTATCTCATCTTCGATGCCTTCCCAGAGCACAGGATTGCTGTATTCCAACTCGACGACAATGCTCTCAAGCGGTGCCAAGGTCCCGGTCCACACATAGGACTCCATCTCGCTTCCTGTCACGCCATACGTAAAGGTACAGCTAGTAAGTGTTTCGGAGCCGTTGTTGCGAATTCGGACTTCTGGCTTGTTGCAAATTGGGTTTACACGGCTATTGAGTTTAAATGTACTTGGAGAAATGATCTCGGTAATTTCTACGTCATGTGTGTAATTGAAATCACCATACGTAAACATGTAAGCTTCGAACACATAGTTTCCATAAGGGTCTTCTTGGATGTCGTAATCAAGACTTATTTGTCCGTCACCAACCCAAGGAGTTACTTCAAATTCATACAATCGGCCAGGCGCACCGGGGCACCATCCCGCGCGATCGTAGATCCAGGTTCCACCTTGGGGGTAGAGTGGATTATCGGCACACTCTTGCATGATTTGCCATTGCCATTCGGCATCACCGTTTACTTTGAGGCTATGGATATTGTTGCAAAATTCAGCGCAATTGGCACCCGACCCAAATCCATGTCCTGTAGTTGTTGCTGTTACTTTGGCCATTACATCGCCCTCTTCAAAAGTCAATGTTTTTTCTTCGATGGTGGTATTCCAGTTGTTCAATCCCCAGTTTCCATTCCACAGTTTTTCAACTCGATTCACATCTCGTGTAGGTTCTCCTTCAATGAAAAGGAATTTTAGATCCAACAATTCTTGCCAGTTTCCACATTGCAGATCAACTGAATCATGGAGGAAAGGCTCCCAGTCGGTCACGTCGTACACCCACGTCCAACCATCGTCATCGAGTGATAGCTGAATACCGTAAGGAGTAATGTACCTTCCTAATTCATAGCGATCGACCACTTCGTAAGGTGGCTGGAAATACTGCAATATGGTATTGAAATACGCTTGTCCCCCATCTTCGAGGGTCGAATCAATGACCTCACCGTCGGCGTTGAAAACATAACTATAACCCTCCGGATATTGGTAGCTAATATTGTCGATAACCACTTGGTTTCCATCAACCACCCATTCGCTCAAAGAAATTGGCGCAATCGGAATTTCAACCTCCAATACATCCGAAATTTCTTCAATGACAAAATCTCCTTGAACAAAAATCACATTCGGACGAACCGACGAAATGGTGAAATTTTTGAATAATTCATCGGCATGGTACTTCAGGAGATTCGGACTACCATGTTGAATGCCGTTTAATCCTTGTCCGCTCATATCTTCAATCGCCTCTCCATTGTCGCCATTGAATTGGTAGTATACGTTTAGATCATTCCAGAAAGGGTGGGTATCGTTCAAATCCTGGTACATCCAATCGGCGATTGTCTCTTCATCGAGTTCGACTGACCAGAGGCGAAATTCATCGAGTGAGCCATCGTAATAATTCGACCAACCGGTTGCTGCTCCGATAGAAAACTTCACGATGTCCTCCATAGGATTGTCTTTATCAGTCCCCGAATGCCAAAGCTCTCCATTTAGGAAGATCTTCATCGAACCAGTAGCCGTGTTCTTGGTGAAAGCCCAATGGTTCCATTCACCCTCGTAGTTTGAGTTAACTGCTAGTTTATCAATTCGATCATAGCCTCCATCTTGGCCTGCATCCCAGTACACTCGTCCATTGCTCCATGGCAAGTGCGAATTGAGGACGCGTGCATTGGCCGAGTTGACACCTTCGAATATCGTGCTGTTCTCTGGTTGAAGCTCAGCATCACCATTCAACCAAAACGAAATGGTTATTTGTTCACCAATGTTACTCAACGCCTCGGCTGGAACTTTTACTTCATCGAACCATTCGAAATCAACATAACCATCAAATGCGTCTGAATGGACAGCAGCATCAAATCCCGCTTCACCTGCCATGACAGGATTGTCATTTCCACTGGCGACATTTTCATTTGAAATTTCGATGGCAAGGTTTGAACTACCATCCCATGTATAAGGAGTGGCAAACTGAAATTCTTGCAATCCGGCTGCATCAATTCCAAGCGACCAGGCGTAGACATCGGTCCATCCTTGGGCAAGGAACCTATTCAGCGAATCGGCCGTCGTATGTTGCAACTTCAGCTTTAGCCATTCCAGTTCGGAACCAGTCTGACTAACATCCAACTTAATCGAACCGATATCACCGGCTACCATTCCCAAATCTATCAATTCAGTCGCTCGCCATAGGTATTGAGAACGCGACAATTTCTCCCCTGATCGAAGTGGAAAAGCCGACTCCAGTTCACCAAGAGTCGAATTGTATTCTACGACATTTTCAGAAGAAGTAAGCTGGCCACTAAACAGATTGAACTGCTGAATATTGAAGTAAGGATTATTGGCAAACGCCAGAGTATCAAATGGCTGATTGTTCGCAAGATATTGCGGATGTTCCACCAAATTTGAATCCAAGACCCCTGTATGATCGAATAGGTAATTGTAGCTCAAGTAATCCCACTCACCACATGGGTAACCTAAATTTCCTGCTGTTCCATCACTGAAACACTTGAGCGTATGATACATGAGTATTTTTTGATACTTCGTCCCATCATCAGCTGGAAAATCGAACCATCTCCTTCCTGGATTATCATAAGCAGTAGCAGGATTGTTTTGTTCCTCCCAGGTGTATGTTTGTACGATTAGGGTGTCACCGGGATCGGCGCTAGCTTCAAATAGTAGACTGGCAAATAGTACGGTTATGATCAGGCATAACCAGCAAGTTAATTTTCGCATTGGTTTGGATTTAAAGCCGAAAAATACGCAAAGTCTGCCGGAACCCCCAGACCTCATTTGTCATCATATTGTAGTTCTTTCGAAGGCATTCGAGAATCGACAGTCCTCCACTAAGGACATTCAGCTTTCTATTCACCTACATATCGAACGCGCCAAATCATATTCCCAGCGTCATCGGCCACGAGCATTGACCCATCCGACAATAGGGTGAGAGCGCTTGGGTTTCCGTGTGTGTTTTGCTTGGGCGAGTCGTCCAGAAACCCCGTCATGAATGGAATAGGATCACCCGCAGGCACACCATTTTCAAACGGAATGTACACCACTTCATACCCAGCCAATTCCGACCGATTCCATGAACCATGCTCGGCAACGAAAGCTCCTTGGCTCCACTCGGCTGGAAAATTATCACCTTGGTAGAACAACAAATCTCTCGCTTCAACATGGGCACCCAGGGAATACATGGGAGTTTTAATATCTTGCTCTATCACTGGGATTTCGGCGTGTCTTGGATCGACATGTGAACCCCAATAGTACCAAGGCCAGCCGTAGAAATCACCGTATTCAACCTTCGTCAAATAATCAGGCACGAGATTATCACCGAGATCCTTTCGCTCACTCACCACGGCCCATAAATCTCCTGTCGCAGGCTCGAAATCAAGACCTACGGGATTGCGCATACCATGAGCGAAAAACTCCTTTTTGCCGGTTTTGAGATTCACCCTTAGTATAGCTGCGCGGCCTTGTTCATCTTCCTGACCAGCGGGATCAATCATGGCATCGGTTAATGATCCGACGGTCGCAAATAAGTATTCCCCACCTTTATCGAGCACAATATTTCGCATCCAGTTTCCATTGTATCCACCGCCGGGCAAGTCCGTTAGCGTCTTTTTTTGCACTAGCGTGGTTTGGCCTTCGGCAAATGTTGATTCGTAGATTCTATAACTATCAGCCACATAAATCGCAGAATCCGTGTGGGCCATTCCACAAACACCGACTAGGTCTCGCGAAAAAATCCGTTGTGCCTCGGCATAGCCATCTTGGTCTAGATCCTTGGTGTGTATGACTTGATTAAGCCCCTCCACTTTGGTTTTTTCTAACTGTCTAATTCCAGATTGTGCTACCAAGACACTCCCATCGCTCAAGGTGTGAAGCCACAGCGGACTGTCGATTCCTTTGATATATGGGCTCACTTCAAAACCTATTGGTACTTGGGGCATTTCTCCTGGCTGCCAGCCGATACATGTGGGGATTTGGACCGAGATTTCTGTAGCGAATGGCGCGGGAAGTTGGACCGACGAGCCCACGGGGTTTGGTTCTAGGCCGACCTGCTTTTTCGGCTGGTCACATGACATGAATAATACGGTCAGGACCGCGAAGGCAAAACTATTGTTCAACTTGAAGCTCATTGTTTTCATTTGTGAGCACATCCATTTGCATGAATTGCCAAATCCTTTTTTCAAAAACCATTGCTAAGATCAACAAAAGGTACTCTATTCCAATGAACCAATAGTGCTCCTGAAAGCCCCCACCCCAGTAATGGCTGTAGGACAAAATGATCAACAACGACCAAGTAATTGGGAAGAACCAACGGGATAGGACGCCCAAGCCCACCACTGTAATCATGTACCACGGATGCACCGTCGTCGCCATCATGTAGTAGATTAACAGTCCGACCACGATTTTCGAGAGGAAATCGGCCCGAAGGAATTTTGGCTGGAAAGCGAGAACCAGTAGGCCAAGCCCCGTAATTAGTGATAAAACAGGACCTGCCGATTGAATGATGTTGTAGCCCATGACGGCAAACCCCACCTCGCGCACTAAGTAGTAGACGCTTGCATTGAACTCAAAACTTTGGAAATAGAGATCGACCGAAGAGGCGAATTTCTCAACGAGCTCCATGGAAAGAAAAGGCAGAAATGTGATCAAAGCGGTGAGGCCAACTAAAGGCGCCCAGGCCAACCACTTTTTCCATCCCCAGTGGTAGAAGAAAAAAGGCACCAGGATAAGCGGAATCAATTTAGTGCTCACTCCAAGTCCCAGCGCAATGGCCGAAAAGACCAGCTTCTCTTTGAGAGCCAAGAAAATCGCAAGGAGAATAAAAAACAGCATCAGTCCTTCAAAGTGCAGGTTGCCCACAGTTTCCACGATTACCAAGGGATTCCAGGCATACCATAAAATCCATCGCGCCGACCTTTTCAGGTGCACCAAAATTTTGGCCATGAGCATCATTACGCCGATCTCTGCTAACAGGAGAATAAAGCGCATCCAGAATATCGAACCTGCAATTGAATCGCCGCCAAGAAAAGCTCCAATAGCGTAAACTAACTGACTCACAGGAGGATAAACCGTAAAATAGTTCTTGGAATTGAGTCCGTTGTACAGCTCTTGCGTTAGGCCGATATCTGTGATTTCAGGGGCCCCGATGAGGACCGCAGGCAAGTGGAGATATGGATTTTCTCCGGCCAATAAAATTCGTCCGTCCCAGACAAACCTAAAAAAGTCATCGCTTAGTTCGGGAGACGAGAGGAGCAGGCTCAATCGAAAAAGCACTCCAATCGTAATTATTTGTTTGATTTTTAAGCCGTTGGCAAATGACTTGGCAGTTGTAAGCAATGCAAACAGGAGAATAAATGTACCTAGCAGAAGTGGAAATTGGTCTCGCGTGAGTCCGTAACCGAGAAAGCAATACCCCGCGTAGCTCAGGGAGATGAAGATTAACTTTTTCCAAGCATCTGCCATCAAGCACGTGTATGTTTAATCGAATAAAAGAAGACATAGCCATACCCCAAGCTGAGCATAATATGGAAAGGAAGCAGTCCGAATTCATTGGTCCAAAAGGCGTATGCCACTCCGGCAATGAAGTAGATCATCAACAGCCCTTCTAATATAGTAAGCGGATTGGTTTTGAGGGCACGGTATTTCTTATCGGTCCAACTGCCCGATTGCTTTTGAATGGCAAATTTGGGCGTGCGAATAAAAGGCGTTTTACGTCCGGCGTAACCTTCGACCACCGCAATGGCATTGTGCAATGACAAGCCCATGCTCATAGAAAGGAACATGGGGAAATCGAGTAGAAATCTGCCAAAACCCTTCTTTTCATTGCGTTGAGAAACCCAGTAAAAAAAGGCCAATATGACGAAACTAAGCAGGAAGATACTGGCAAGATTGAACAGAAAATCAAAGTCATCGATTGAATGTTTCACGACGAGTAGAGGAACACTCAACAGGGCTGTACAGAGCACACAGATGAAAATGAAGCTATTCATGAGATGGAAGGTCGCGTGCAATTTGGTACCTACGCCGATTCCTTTCTTCCGTAGCACTTTTGGTAAATTCTTCACGGCACATTCGGCCGCTCCTTTGGTCCACCTGAATTGCTGGTTTTTGAGCGCATTCATTTCGGCTGGTAATTCGGCGGGAGTGGCCACGTCTTCCAAGTACCTAAACTTCCAACCCACCAATTGTGCCCTGTAGCTTAAATCAAGATCCTCGGTAATGGTATCGTGCTGCCAACCACCGGCTTCTTCGATGCACAGGTTGCGCCAAACGCCGGCTGTTCCATTGAAATTTATAAAGTGGCCTTGCGAATTCCTACCTCTTTGTTCGACCGAAAAGTGAGCGTCCAGACCAAAAGCTTGGAGCTTGGTAAGCAATGAATAATCCTTGTTCAAGTGTGCCCATCGGGTCTGCACAACGCCTACTTTCTTGTCCTTGAAAAAAGGAATTGTCTCTTTTAGAAATGAAGCATGCGGCACGAAGTCGGCATCGAATATCGCTGTAAACTCACTGTCGATCAAGGTGAGTCCGTACGCCAGAGCACCTGCTTTGTACCCTATTCTATCAGGACGTTTAACATGGGTGATTTTTATCCCTTGCGCAGCAATTTCTTGAACTTTTTTGGCGGCGACTTCAAAACTTTCGTCGTCGCTATCATCGAGTACTTGAATTTCGAACTTATCTCTTGGGTAATCTAGTAGAGCGACTGAATCAATTAATCGTTCGACCACATACAATTCATTGTACACGGGTAATTGAACAGTTACCGTGGGCCACTCTCCTTCGGCATAGTCTGTTTCAACGGGTTGGTTGTTTTTGCTTTTGGAGCGCACATAGGAGATGGCCAGACTTAACTGCACCATGCTGTACAGGAAAATGAAGGACAGAAAAAATCCGTATATGATAATGAGCACCAGCTCCACTAGCTATATTTTAATATGGTGGCAATGATTTTGTAGCCTGCAAAGATAGTCCCTTTGACAGTTCCGGCTACTTTCGATTTCCCCGCGCCTCTTTTTCTATAATCAACAGGAATCTCCTTGAATCTCAGACCCTGGCGAATCGCTTTCACCTGCATTTCAACAGTCCACCCATAGGTACGATCCTTCATATCCATTTTATTCAATGCGTCAAGGGAGACGGCACGGAAAGGACCTAAATCGGTGAATTTCACTTTGTAGATTATTCGAATCAAGAAAGTTGCGAGCCAATTGCCGAATACTTGTTGCGGAGTCATACTGCCACTTTCTCTGATTCCTAGGGCCCTGCTTCCTATGACCATGTCCACTTCATTTGCCCGAATGGGCTCTATCAATTCTATTAATTGCTCTGGATGATCGGAATAGTCGCCATCCATAAATACAATCGCATCGGCTTTTTCAGGAAGATCATTCACGTATTTAATGCCTTTCAAACAGGCGGCTCCATACCCCATGAATGTCTCGTGGAGCACCAGGGCGCCAGCAGCTTCGGCAACCTGCACGGTAGCATCGGTCGAGCCGTTGTTGACCACAATAACATTGCGCACAAGGTTTCGATCAATATCTCCTACGACCCTTCCAATAGTACCCTCTTCATTGAATGCAGGGATTACAACGTCGACTATCATCGTGCAAAAGTACTATTTGACGCACGTTGATTATCACATTTCTGTGTTGAGAAGTATCAATTTGTACATTTTTCCCTCTGAGCTATGGGTTTATCTTTATCGCGCCAAACGTATACCTATGTTCAAAAACCTACTTTTTGTAGCTACCCTCAGCTTAATTTTAAGCAGCTGCTCTACCCCAGAAGCTTCCCCTATGGGATTTCAAGGAGAAATGAGTGAGCGCTATGTGAGTTTACGCCTCCTGCTCTCGGAGCAATTTCAACTAGCCTCAGAGGGCAATCCTTCGGAAGTTTCTAGCTATGTCGTGGACTTCGATCGAGAAAGTAAAAAGAGCACTATCCTTGAAGAAAGTACCAAGGACACTATTTTTCATGGACGTGCTTCACGAAATGGCGGCTTGTGGTTTTTGGAATACGATCAAGGCAATGGCACTTTTTGGGTGGGTGCTTTGAAAGCAGACGCCAACCATCTTCTAGGCTGGGGAAAAGTGAAAGAACAAATGCAGACGATTGAGGCGAAGGTGAAAGATGGATCTTTGCAATACTTGGTGGCTTCGAGAAGTGGCGCCGACAATATTCTGGCGGCCGATCAAAAGATTCTGACGCCTGTTTACAACGAAATCTTGGACGCGTCGGCGAAAGAGACTATAATCGTGCGTATTGGCAAAGGCCAAGGAGGGAATGATAAAGTGGAGGAAGAAGACCTTACTTCTTTCATTCGTAAAGTGCATCCGAATCCTGCAGATACGTATTTCGAGGTTGACTTGCGGTCGACTGGAAACTACATTCTACAGGTTGTTGATATTCAAGGAACGATTGTTCACGAAGCTCCAATGACGACGAAGGAATTATCCGTCGACTGCACGCAATTTGCTGTAGGTAGCTACAACGTAGTCATCAGAAATGCCGAGGATAAAAAAGAACTTGGAAGTAAGATGTTAAACGTTGGGCGCTAAAGTCTCTTCAAATTCCAACCTTCCAGGATACTGCTTGAGGGCCACAGCTAAACATTCAACGGCCTTCCTCAAAGACTCTTTCTTCAAAACGTAGGCAATACGTACTTGATTGAATCCTTTGTCTGGCGACGCGTAAAAGCCCGAAGCCGGCGCCATCATAACAGTTTGATTTTCATGCTCAAAGCTTTCCAACATCCATTGGCAGAACTTATCGGCATCGTCAATAGGTAATTGGGCGATGCAATAAAATGCGCCAGAAGGGTTAGGACAAATGACTCCCGGGATATTGTTAAGTCCTTCAACCATAATGTTTCGTCGGCCCACATACTCCTCAATAACTTCTTCAAAATACTCAGGAGGAGTGTCTAAAGCTGCTTCGGCCGCTATCTGCCCCATCGTTGGAGGAGACAATCTCGCTTGCGCAAATCTAAGCGCTGCAGCCATAATCCCTTTATTCCTACTTATTAAGGCACCAATTCTAGAACCACACATGCTGTAGCGCTTACTAATCGAATCTACCAATATCACATTCTGCTCGATCCCTTTGAGATTAAGAACAGAATACGGAGTAGCTCCATCGTAACAAAACTCACGGTAAACTTCATCGGCAAACAACCACAAGTCGTTATCTGTCACCAGTTTCTTCAACTTAAACAGCTCTTCGTGCTTGTAGAGGTAACCTGTTGGATTTCCGGGATTGCAAATCAGGATTCCCTTCGTATTCGGGGTAATCTTCGCTTCAAATTCCTCGATGGTCGGCAAAGCGAATCCATCGTCTATCGTAGCCGTTACAGGAACAACTTTGATTCCCGACATCACAGCAAATCCGTTGTAATTGGCGTAGAACGGCTCTGGTATGATCACCTCATCACCTGGGTTTAGACAGGTTTGAAACGCAAACAACAAAGCTTCCGACCCACCCGTAGTGATCATAATATCCTCCACGTTTAGGTTGATATCATTGTCGGCATAATACTTCGCTAGGCCCTTGCGATAGGACAGAAAACCTTCCGAATTGGAATATTCGATAACGTCGAGCTTGACCCGCTTAAAACGGTCCATGACCACTTCGGGGGTTTTCACATCGGGCTGACCGATATTCAAGTGATAAACGATTCTACCTTTGTCTTTAGCTGCTTCGGCATATGGAACCAACTTTCGAATGGGTGACGCGGGCATTAGCGTCGCCTTATGTGATATTCCTGGCATGGGTCAAATGTAATGTGAGAAATCTATTTGATCGCTATTGCAAGGGAATAAAATCACCTAAAAATCCGTAACATCCCTGCCTATCAATGCTTTCAGAGCTGTTTACTGGTGGGATATATGGCTTTACATTTGGCACATTCAAGGCCTTCCAAACTGTTGCGAAGCTTGATACCATCGATGTGATTCACTACAAATTCCTGAATAAAGGTATAGTTGGCACTGCCTTTACCCACCTCCAATTGGAAGTCTTTCTCAATTTCTCGGATCTGATCGCCATATTCCTGCGATCCCCAACAATTCGGACATACCCCCTCAGGGGCGACTATATCTTCACCATTTTTCCGCTGTCCGAAGAATTTTACGACCTTTTCAACTAAGTTCATAATCACCATTTTCTATTCAACTCAATCTACCTTCTTCAAGGCCACTGCATTCATACAGAATCTCAGTCCGCTTGGAGGCGGCCCATCGGGAAACACATGCCCTAAATGCGCATCGCAGGTATTGCAGGTTGTCTCAACGCGTGTCATGCCATGCGATGTATCTTTAATATGACCTATTGCATTGTCTTTGATCGGTTGGGTAAATGAAGGCCACCCTGTTCCGCTGTCGAATTTCTCGTTGGCGTCGAACAATTCCGTTCCGCAACACACACAGGCATAGATTCCGGGTTCAAACAAGCTGCACGAATCAGAACTAAATGCTCGCTCCGTTCCTTTTAACCTAGCCACCCGAAACTGTTCTTCGGAAAGCACTTCTCTCCATTCTTCTGGACTTCGCTCATCTCGGCGATCTGGTGTCAAATTTCCGTGATTGGCGTATCTAATTACATCTGCCCAATTCATCTTTCTTTCGAATTTATTGTTGCTTTTCACTTCTTTTCCTTTCTGCTTGTTGCCACCTATCGTTCATCACTTGAGGATACCGTTGAGCAATGGCCTGGAGTTTGGGAGTAATGTAGGTGGTACAAAACGGTCGCTCAGTATCCGAATAGTAGTAGTCCAAAAATTCGGGGTCGTTCAGTTTGAAATCCTCTAAACTTATCACTTTTGTTATGATTTGCTGTGGAAATTCGGCTTGTAGATTTTTTATCGCCTGCTCAACTTCACATCCCGTTCTCTCTTCCTCAAAATAGATCGCCGATCGGTATTTTGTCCGCATGCTGTGCTCACTCGTACAACTATGCGAATGAAGGTGAACAGCCACAAGCAATTCAATAGGTGTTATCCCCGGATCAAATTTTAATCGAATTCCTTCTGACCAAGCTTCGTGTGGATGTGCAGACTTGAGCCATCCTTGCTCAACTTCTAAAACGCCTTTTATCGAACGAAAAATCCCTTCGGTGCACCAATGGCAGCTTCCTCCCAGACCAATGACCATGTCTAACTCTCCACTACCTCAACACCCTTCCAAAATGCAAAATGCCCCTTGATATTCTTGGCCAACTCCTTGGTTTCAGGATAGTACCAAGCTGCATCAACATTCTCTTTACCGTCGACTTTGATCGTCTTATACGAAGCCGTCCCCTTCCAAGGACATACGGTATGGGTCTCGCTTTCGGTAAAAAACTCTTCCTTGATATCGCTTGCAGGAAAATAATGATTCCCCTCAATATTCTTCGTGTCATTGCTCTCAGCGATGACTTGTCCGTTCCAAATTGCTTTCATTTTCTGCTCTTTAACATGAATTATACTGTCACACTTTTACTTTTCTCCATCATTCTTTTTGGACGCCATTCGGCAAATGATCCAGTACAGACATTTGCGTATGCTAATCCCTAAAAATGGCACTACGAACTACAAGACAACATCGAACAACCAACTTTATTCCTCGCCCATTCCGGTCTCTTGGCGTACCATTTGGATTTATTTTCTTGCTCGTTATAGGGCGATTTCAGCAATTCGTACAACTCCTCAACGACAGAATAGTCGCCCTTCTCGGCCTCGTCGATTGCCAATTGCGCCATGTAGTTTCTTAGAACATATTTGGGGTTCACCTTGTTCATTCTCGCCTTACGCTCTTGATCAGAACTATCCTCCTTCACCAAGCGCGCATCGTACAACTCAAACCAATTACGCCATTTTAACAGCAAGGCCCCCGTGCATTCCGACGGCTCGTAAAACGCCTCGAGCATCGTGCTAAAAAATGCATTGTCTTCATCCAATTTTTGTCCCACTTGATAATCGGCCAAACCGCGATAAAACAAGGTCATATCGGTCTCACTGCCCTGAAGCACTTTTTCGAGCTCGACGATCAATTCGTTATCACCTTCTTCCTCACCGGTGATGCCCAGTTTCTCCAACTTCATAGTCTTGTACTTCACTAGGTAATCGTTGCCATATTCCTCCAAAGCTTCCTCAAAAGGCTTGGCGTCGTTGACCAGTGGATATAGAGCGTTGGCCAGTTTGTGCAGGTTCCAAAACACCATTTCTGGCTGCTTGCCGTAGCGATATCTTCTGTGCTGACTGTCGGTCGTATTCGGTGTCCAGGTGAGATCATACCCCTCGAGCCAGCCGTATGGACCGTAGTCGATTGTATGACCCAAAATGGACATATTGTCGGTGTTCATCACGCCGTGCACAAAGCCTACGCGCTGCCAGTGGATCACCATTTCAAGTGAGCGCCGACAAACCTCTTTAAACATGGCACCGTAGCCTTGTGGAGTTAAAGGCAATTCGGGAAAATGATGCTTCAGTGTGAAATCTGCTAGTTTTTTGAGCGTGTCTACATCTTGGTTTGACAGCAGGATTTCAAAGCTTCCAAAGCGGATAAATGACTCGGCCACGCGGCACACGACTGCACCTTGTTCCATCGCCGGATTCCCGTCATACATCACGTCGCGCATGACTTTGTTTCCAGTGAGCATCAAACTCAAAGACCTGCTCGTAGGTACTCCCAAATGGTGCATGGCCTCGCTACAAAGATGTTCCCTGATCGACGATCTGAGAACCGCTAGGCCATCGGCGTTTCGGGAATAGGGTGTCTTTCCGGCGCCTTTCAACTGCAAAGCCCATGACTTGTTTTCATGCTCTACCTCAGCCAAATTAATCGCTCTCCCATCCCCCAGCTGACCGGCCCAATTGCCGAACTGATGCCCGCCATAACACATCGCATAGGGTCTCGTCCCGTCCAAAATCGAAGCGCCAGAAAACACCTGTAGAAATTCCTCACTTCCAAGCACTTTCGGGTCGAGCCCTATCAATTGAGCCACTTCTTCCGAAGCATGAATCAAGGATGGATTGGCCGGAACAGTCGGATCGATGAAGGAGAAACATGCGCCCGTCACCTTGCGCTCGGTCCCTTGCTCAATCGGGTCGGCAGGTAGCTCCTTGTTAAAGGTATCTTTGATATGTAATCCGTCTATCTTCATGTCTTTTGACAAACTTTTTTGGCGTTAATTCATTTGAATGGTCTGCTCTTGCAAAAAGTCAATTGCGCCATCGGTATTGACCCGGAAATCATTAAAAATTACCGTGCCTTGTGGGTCAATGAACACAAACCAAGGCGTACCTCCAGTCCTGTAATGATACATAACGCTCGAGTGATTTTCGGTCGATGCATCGCCTATATCATGTCCAAAAGGAATTTTCAGATCGTACTTGATCTGCGTTTCCCGAATCTTGTCATAGGTATTGGCCTCAAAGCCCTCGAAAACCGTCTGCACAGCCAGAAATTCAACCTTTCTATTCCCTTTCAGTCCGTCAACCATTTTCTTTAGCATAGGTAATCCCGCACTATGACATCCAAGACACCACGATTGGTAGCAAAACAGAACTGTATACTTGCCTATGTTGTTGGCCAACTTTGGCGCATCCATTTCTTTCCCATTGCCGTCGATCCAACGAGCTACTTCCAGTTCAGGAGCTTTGTCTCCCTCTATTCCATATCCATCGTCTTCTTCCATTGTATTGTATTTTGTTTTTAAACTGTCTGCCTGGTTCTCCGTTATTGTCGAGGCTCCGAGCAGACTACTCAGCAAAACAGCCACCGAGAAGTTGTAAACCATCACACCTTGTCTTTAGCTAACATATGGGCGTATTTGGCTCTCAACTTCGAAACTTTTGGTTCGATCACTGCTCGGCAATATCCTTGTGCTGAATTGTTGTTGTAATAATTCTGATGATACTCTTCGGCTTGAAAAAACTCCTGCAAGGGTACTATTTCCGTGACGATGAGGTCCGAAAACTCGGTGCTTAAACTTGCGAGAACCCTCTCGGCTATCTCTAGCTGTTCCTCGTTGTGATACATAATCGTCGACCGGTATTGCGTGCCTCTATCAGCACCTTGACGATTTAGGGTGGTCGGGTCGTGGCTCGTCATAAACACCATCAGCAAATCTTCATAGCTCAATATATCGGCATCGAATGTCACTTGAATCACCTCGGCATGGCCTGTCTCACCTGTACAAACTTCTCGATAATTGGGCTTTTCTCGGTGTCCGCCAGCATATCCAGGAACAACATTGAGAACCCCATTCAATCGCTGAATCACGGCCTCAACACACCAAAAACACCCTCCTCCAATTGTTGCTACTTGCTTGTTCATTTTTCCCTTTTTTCAGATTCCTTCCTAGTTACTGTGCAAACATACGCCATGAATAAAGCACTTCACTTATCCATTCTTCCTTGTGAATTGTTAATTCTTCCCGAACAGCAGCAATTCAACCAATAGCCAAATCCCATGCCTTACGATCAAGCCTCCCGAAACTCAGATGGCGACCGTCCTTCCGACTTTCGAAAGAAGTGACTGAAAGCCTGTATGTCTGAGAATCCGAGTTCGAAGGCAATTTCCTTGACCGACTTCTTCTCCGACATCAAAAGCCGCTTTGCCTCGAGTAATCGTCTGTTCTGAATAATCTGCAGCGGACTTTGATCAATGAACTTGGTGAAGATATTGGACAACGTTTTTGGCGACTTATTGAGCATCTTGGCGTAGGCGTTGACCGTGGTATGAGTGCGGAATTTATGCTCTACCAGGTAATTGAATTCACGGATTATCCCCACATTGGCATTGTCTGCAGGAAGATCCGTACCCTCGCGCTTGTACGACCGCAAGCACATAATTAAAAAGCGCTTGAGCATGGTTCGAAGCATGACCAATTTCAAGTCATCCTGTTCCTCCATCTCCATAACAAACATGTTCCACATGAGGTCAAACTTGCCCAAATCGTCCTTCGAGATCACAATTTTCGGAATATCCGACGCGCCAAAGAAAAGCACTCCCCGACATCCCACTTCATCATCGTCATCCCGCACGCAATTGAACGGCCGGTTGAACTGAATGATGTTCATTCGCTCAAATTCGAATCCTTGGATTTGATGAAACTCAGTCAGAAAAATGATGCAGTTCTTATTGATAGTCATCGGTTCGCCATCAATCGTAAACGTCGCTTTTCGGCCGGTATTCCACACGATGGTCAGACCCGTTTTCAAGTCTTGGTCAAACATATAACTGCGTTCCGGGACTATTTCGGACACAAAAATCTGTTCGTCATTTTCAGTGTGGAATTTCATGGCTCTAAGAAAGGAAATTTGTAGAATCAGGTGGTTGCATCTACAAAGTTTGCGCGCTACAGTTATGAAAAATGTGTGCTTTGGGTAACTTGGCACAACATCAGTTTGCCATGTAATCAAAACCAACCCATGAGAAATTAGAATCGATAGAAATCACCCCGCAGGTTGCCAGTCTTAGTGGTGGTTTTAGTTTGCCAGACCACCTGGACGTTCGAAAAGAACACATCGAATACCTGGACGAGAAATTCAAATGAAGGTACTTCGTCACGGATCAATTCGGATTGCTTAGTTTTAGCCTTGATCATCTAATAGGACCATGAACATTTTTGCCGTAAGCGGACTGGGCGCCGACCATCGGGTTTTTGATTTTCTGAAGCTAAACGGTGAACTGCATGTTCTAACTTGGCTCGAGCCAGAACACAATGAGTCGATTACCTCCTACGCAGTCCGAATGACGGCCCAAGTCGACATAACCCAACCTTTTATTTTACTAGGTGTGAGTTTTGGTGGATTGATAGCCATTGAAATGAGCCGTATTATCGAGGCACAGCAAGTCATTCTCATTTCTTCAGTGGCGCATTTTCAAGATTTAAATTGGTTTTTCCGCCTTACAGGCAAATACGGTTTTAGTCGACTCATACCAGCTCGCCCAATTCCGTGGTTTGTTCCCATAACGTGGCTTTTTGGCGCCAAGGATAAAACCCTGTTACGCCAAATTATTGCCGATACTGATCTCAAATTCTCTCAATGGGCTAGTCGAGCTTTGTGCACCTGGAATGGTGAACACCCGATGTGTACATGGAATAGAATTCACGGAAACAAGGACCGATTGATGCCAGTCGGAAACAAATTGAATACCGTAACTATAGCTGGCGGTGCACACTTTATGATTGTCGACCGCGCCGAAGAAGTCAGCGCAGAAATCAATCGACTCCTCCAGTCCTAAAAATCAATCTTAGCACAATCGAAATGTCCTAGCGGACAAGCTTTGTAGCCGTGTAAGCCGCATGGCCGACAGTCCAGGTCTTCGGAAACTTGTCTGATGGTGGAATCATCGGAGAGCGGACCGAAACCGAACTCGGGAACAGTCGAACAGTAAATCGCCGTGACTGGAGCATTCATGGCCGAAGCCAAATGCATTGGCGCCGAATCGTTGACGTAGTTCATTTTCGCTTTAGCGATCAAGGCGGTCGATTCAAGCAAGGTCAGTTGTCCGGCGCGATTGAGCACTTCGTAGCCCGCACACTGGTCCAAAATCCAAGCGCATAATTCTTTGTCGCCCGGAGCACCAATGAGGTGAACGGGATGACGATTGTTCAATGACTGGATAAGCTCCACCCACTTTTCTTTTGGGTATTGCTTGGTGAACCAAACTGAGGCTGGAGCCATTACAATATAGTCACCCAAACCCTCCGCTTGCGCCAAACTACAGGTAGATGGATAGAGCTTCGGCTTGCCCGGAACTTCATCGGTCAGCTCGGCGATGAGTTGGTGATTGCGCCATGTTTCATGCTTGCCACTTTCTACGGTAATATCATGATCTACGACCTTGGTATACAGGAAAGACAAGGGGTTTTTATTGAAACCGATACGCATCGTTGCTTCCGATAATCCTGCAATTAATCCGCTCGAGAAAAACCGATGGTGGTTGATGACGAGATCGTATTTCCTGCTTCGAACGAGTTTAATGAGTCGCAGCAAGTCTCGCCATTTGCCTTGTGCTTTATTAAAAACTAGCACTTCGTGCAAATGGGGATGATCGTACAACAAACCTTCATTCCCACTCTTTACGAGGAAGTCAATTTTAGCTTCGGGAAAAGCTTCATGCAATTTTTCAACCTGCGCAGTAGCCAATATCACGTCGCCAATAAAGGCCGTTTGCATCAACAGAATTGTGCGGGGCTTGGTCGATATGGAATTGGAATGGGACAATGCTTGCTCTTGAGGGCGCAAGGTATTCAACCCTGTGGAATCGAGAAAGGAAATAATACTCCCTTTTATTTAGGCAGCGTAAAACTTCTCACACGAAGCAATGCTTGATCGAGCAAATAGTTCTCTCTCACCAAGCGTTCCTTGGTCCACTTGAGTTTTTTCGCCATCAACTTGGTGACGTTCTCGCGAATCGATCCAATGCTGCGAATCCTGAAATTCAGTCGACCTGTGCGACGCTCGAAGAAGTCAAGCGAACTCATAACCATTTCATTTTCAATCGCATAGTCGGTTTCAGCCAAGACCAATGCCAGGGCAGGATCTTTTTTCGACTCCGAAGCTTTTTGCAGAATCACTTCCGCATCGGTACCGTAATTGTGAACGAGGTATTCGGCCTCGGCGCTGCTCGAAAGGAATTTGCTGTAACGAAGCTTCAACTCTTCGACAAACGCTTGCACGGCCTCATAGGACTTGAAATCACCGCCGTCAACTTGAATCGTGTCAGTGATGCATTTGCCGATAGGCTTACCTACCTTACTAGCCACCTTGTCTACGACACGCTCCGCCATTTTTCGATAGCCGGTGAGCTTTCCGCCTGCGATGCTGATGAGTCCCGACTCCGAATAGAAAATTTCATCCTTGCGCGATAATTCCGACGGCTTTTTACCATCCTCGTGGATCAGGGGCCGCAAACCAGCCCAACTCGAATCGACATCATCGACCGTCAAATGGGCATTTGGAAACATGTCGTTGCACGCTTGAAGGATGTATTTGACGTCCTCCATGGTCACTTCCGGACTGTCCTTTTCTCCCAAATAATCGGTGTCTGTCGTACCCAAATAGACCGACTCGCCGCGTGGAACGGCAAAAATCATTCGGCCATCGGCGTTGTCGAAATAGATGGTTTGGGTGAGGGGTAATTTATCTTTTAGAACGACCAAGTGCACTCCTTTTGTCAAGTGCAATCGGCGGCCTTCGACTTTTTGATCCTTCTTTCGAACGTCGTCTACCCACGGACCCGTAGCATTTACGACGCAGGTAGCGTTTACATCAAATGCTTCTCCTGTATTTTCATCTTTGGCATGAACGCCCACAATCCGATCGTTTTCATAACGAAAAGCGGATGCCGACACGTAATTCATGACCATGGCTCCGTAACGTTGGGCCGTTTTGGCAATGCTCACAACCATACGTGAATCGTCGGTTCGGTACTCGGCGTAAAGTCCGCCGCCTTCGAGAATATCTGTACGCAATAGAGGTTCTGCAGCTGCAGTTTCTTTGCGATTCAACATTCTACGGCGATCAAGTCCTTTTACATTGGCCAGCCAGTCGTAGATTTTCAGACCGATACTCGTGAGCCATTTTCCATAATTCCCACCGCGAACGAGGGGGAGGAGCATTTTATCGGGATGTACCAAATGAGGTGCGATGTGGTGAACAATTGCTCGCTCTTTACCCACTTCACTCACAAGGCCAAATTCCATTTGTTTGAGATAGCGCAGTCCGCCATGAATAAGCTTGGTAGACTTGCTGCTGGTGCCAGAGGCGAAATCATGCATTTCGATGAGAGCAGTTTTCAGACCACGACTTTGGGCATCAAGGGCGATGCCAACACCCGTAATTCCCCCGCCAATGACGAGTAGATCGAAGTGCTCCGATTTCAAGTGATCTATTTGCTCTGTTCTTTTCATGCTGGTTTCCACCCTCTAATACAATTGACAGCCATTTTCCACCCCTCCAATTTCTTGCGTCGCATTTCTTGGTCCATAGACGGAATAAAATAGCGATCGTTGCCTTTGAATGTTTGGACGTCGGAACTAGTCCATAAGTCACATGCAATCCCCGCCATATAAGCCACTCCGCAAGCTGTCGATTCAATTTGCTTCGGGCGCTCAACATTTACATTCAAAATATCGGCCTGAAACTGCATCAAGTAGTTGTTGGCACAAGCCCCTCCGTCTACTTTCAGCACCGTCAACTCTTCCCCGCAATCCTTGTTCATGGCGTCAAGAACGTCATTCGTTTGAAAAGCGAGGCTCTCCAAGGTAGCCTTTACGAGTTCAGCTTTGTCTGAGTTTCGTGTAAGTCCCAATACCGCTCCTTTGGTCTCCATATCCCACCACGGTGCGCCGAGTCCGGCAAATGCTGGTACGACGTAGACATCATCACTGGTGGCAGACATGGCCAACTCTTCGGTTTCGCTCGCATTACCGATCAATTCAAGTCCGTCTCTTAGCCATTGGATAGCAGCCCCTGCAACAAAAACGCTCCCCTCGAGCGCATAGTACACCTCGTTCTTAGATTTCCATGCGATTGTTGTGAGCAAGCCATGCTCCGACTTGTGTGCTTCCTTACCCGTGTTCATGAGCATGAAGCAACCCGTTCCGTATGTATTTTTCGACTGACCTTTTTCCCAACACAGTTGTCCGTACAGGGCCGACTGCTGATCGCCCATTACCGAATGAATTGGAGCGCCCATGAAGTGAGCGAAGCAATGATCGGAAGCATGAACTTCAGGCAGCATCGAACGAGAAATCCCGAAAAGGTCGAGTAATTCGTCATCCCAATCGAGTGTATGGATATTGAACAGCAAGGTGCGAGAGGCATTGGTCACGTCGGTCGCAAAAACCTTTCCGTCGCTAAGGTTCCATAGAAGCCACGCATCCACTGTTCCCAAACAAAGCTCATCTTTCGCAGCCCATTCTTTGGCTTTTTCGCTGTTGTCCAGCAGCCACCTGAACTTGGAGGCAGAGAAATATGTATCGATGACCAAACCGGTTTTTGCACCGACCATCTCTTGATGAATTGATAGCTCTTTGCAATACTTCTTGGTTCGTTGATCTTGCCAGACGAGAGCGTTGCCGCATGGTTCGCCCGTGATTTTATTCCAGCCAAGAGCTGTTTCTCGTTGATTTGTAACACCGAGTGCCGCTACGTCATTCCATGTGATACCCGCATTGTCAACTGCATTGAGCAGGACTTTCTTTTGCGATTCAATAATCTCGAGTGGGTCATGTTCTACCCAGCCATCATGGGGGAAATGTTGTTTGAACTCTTGTTGTTCCATTTGAATCATGGCGCCTTTTTGGTCAAAGACAAGTGCTCGCGAACTGGTTGTTCCTTGGTCGATTGCGACGATGTATTTTGGCATGGGGAAAGATGGTTAAATCATCCAATTCGAAATTCATCATACCTCCTTTGCCTTGCAAGCCAAAAAGTCGCCGGGATTTTTAGCACACTCTCGAATTTAACCGCCATTTCGGTTGTTATTCTGCTTGTCCCATTTGTAAGCGCACTAATCGCGATCTCTGGCTCTCCAACACACATGGCAAATTCATTATTGTCCATACCTAATTCTTGCAGCTTTTCGGCTAGCGTGATTGAGGGATGTGTTACCGATTGAGGTAAATATTCATTTCCTTGTTCTGCCATGACTTCTTGATTCAAATACAAAGAACATCATTTTAATTTACAGAATGTGCAAATCTGAATCGTACTTCTTATGATTGTAGGAACTTGGCAAATAAACTCTAGACTACCCTAGTTTAACTGGACCTAGGTGATTGACTCCATCACCAAACCACCAACTTCTCAACCTGACGCACCCCACTCACATCGCTCAATTGAACCTGATAATTCCCAGCAGCATAACCACTCAAATCTATCAAATAAGTCATCGCATGATTGCGCATGGCAACAGTTTCAACGACTTGGCCCAAAGCATTCGTAATAGTGAGGACTGGTTGGTCTAAGTGCTCGACTTCAGAATAAAACACATTCAAATAGCCCTGACTAGAAGCTGGATTAGGGCCTATTTTAAAGTAGCCATTTTCCTCTTCGAATTCTTCAACTGATACGTGGCAGCCTGGGACAAGGCAGCCGTGTTCATCTGTTTTTACGAGCCAACCTTGTTGGTAGGCGATGAGTTCGGGAGTTTCGTTGGCCCAGTCAGCCGCTTGACCACAAAAAAGATAACCTCCATCAGATGTTTGAATTAAATCAATCAAAAGATGCTCGTCTTGAAGACTTGAAACATGATTAAATCGTCGTGACCATAGTTCTTCGCCATACTGACTATACTTTGTCATGACAACATCCCTATTGTATGGCCCATTTTGTTCAGCATTCTCTGGATCCAAAATGTAGAGCATTCCTCCAGCTACAAAGCCGTCATCCAACGTCTGAACGATATTCCTATAATATTGTTCCCTATTGTTGACAGGAGCAACATCCAAATATGTCAACCATTGAAGATTCCCTAACCAATCTACTTGATAAATAACAGGAACAAGGCTATTAGTGGCATCAAAACTTAACCCTGTCACCATAGTTATAAGTCCATCTGAATATACTGATTCTTCCACATGACAGACAAATATGCCAGTATCATAAGACACCCAAGACTGCACACCGCCATCATCCTCATCCACAATTAAAATCCATTTATCTATGAGTTCGTCATTTTCAAGATTGACTTCTCCATAGGTAATTAAGATCTGACCATCCATAATATTAATGGACTTCGCGCTTGTACTTAAACCTTCAAACATTTGCGACCAAAGAATATCTCCTGCGCTATTGTGCTTTATTAAATATGTATAAAAACCGGTACCATTTCCAGGCGAAACTCCTGACACCGTATAAATATCTCCATTCGCTGCAATCTTGATGTCCCAAGGAAAGATTATATCCTCGGCCTCTGGATCTTCAACAACAAAAGGAGATGAAAAAAATTCCTGGCCTATTAATTCACCCGTTATCGAAACCCAATTGAGAATCATGAAATTTTGACCGTCAACAAAACCATCATCCGCCATTACAATCGTCTCCGCATCTTTCAAATCAGTCGCGTCGAACCTCATGAGGAGAAACATCTCTTCCGACCCGAATCCATTCAACTCCTGAATTTCACCATCCAGGTTAAAACGACTCAAAGTGAATTGATAAAAGGGACTTTGTCCGGAAATAACACGTGGCCCCAATACATAATAGGCCCCACCAATTTCGTGCACAGCCGCGTATTGCGAATTAAATGTGCTCCATGTCCGAAAGCTGAATGTGTTTTGACACACAGAAGTTGCAGACAATGACAACAAAAGCAAGAATAAAACTGATCTAGTGAACCACATGAAATCTAATTGTTCCATAATTCTAGTGTTTCAAATATAAGCATAAACTACGGCTGCCTCGATGAAGTTCGACTCTTTGCTGTTTCACAATTTCAACTTGCGTCCTTAACCAAGAAACCGCCCCCTGACCCCCCAAATCCCACCACTTCCCACTATCTTCGCGCCATGAACGAAATTCTCCATCTTCTTTCACGTGAAGTGCAAGCCGAATTGCGCCAGAAGCACGTGCTATGGGGACTTTTGCTCTATACCCTTTCTACCATCTTCGTGTGCTACCTGAGTTTTGAAGTCATCGAGGACCAAGCAGTTTGGAACGGACTTTTATGGATCATTATCCTCTTTGCGTCTTTTAATGCAATTGGTAGGAGTTTCGATCGCGAGCGAACTGGTTACAATCTATACCTATATACACTGGCCAATCCCAAGTCGGTCATCCTGTCGAAAATCATTTTCAATGCTTTGGTCCTTATGTTCCTTTCCGGACTGGCACTCCTGCTCTACTTGTTGTTTCTAGGAACGGCCGCCATTGCCGATGCGCGCATGATGCAATTTGTGGGCGGACTACTTTTGGGGAGTATTGGTCTGAGCTCGGCGCTGACGATGATTTCAGGGATCGCGGCCAAATCGGGGAACAACATGGGAATGATGGCTTTGTTGGGCTTCCCGATCATTATTCCTACGATGTTGATCTTGATGAGCTATACAGCAAATGCATTGGCGGGAAAGCCTATTGATGAAAATGCACAAAATTTGGTGTTAATGTTTGTCATAGACGGGGCCGTAATCTCCTTGTCGTACATATTATTTCCCTACCTTTGGCGGGACTAATTTCGAGTCGAATTATGGCAAAAAACTGGTGGAAAATACTGGGAATAGGGCTCCTAATCTACGCTTCTTCATTTACCTTCTTGGCACCTTTGGATCCAGGCATTTTAGGGGTAGAAAACGGACAAGTTGAACCCGGGAATGCCGAGGTACTGGTTATTGGGTACAATACTCACTTTGACACTGAGTCGGCGAGTATGCAGACTTTCATGCAAAGCGGCGATGTTCGAATTTGTGGAATGATTGCAGAAATAGTCAGTCCGACCCGAGTAAAAATCGCATTCGATATTCCGCAAAATTTACCGCTTTCTCTAGCCGATGTGTACGTCAACAATGATCATGACGGCACGGTCTATTTACCCAATGCGCTTTCGATCAGCAATCTCGACAAAAACGCACCTATTCCATCGAATTGCAACATCACGGTAAACACCAATTCTTTCGAGGGGTTTGGATTCCCATTCCTTCCGACAATTTTTGAGACGATCCGAAATCTGATTTTTCATGTCCCAATGTGGTTTACCATGTTCTTCATTATGATTGTGAGTTTCTCGCAGTCGATTGTCTATCTGAGCAAGGGAAAAATCATCAACGACATTCGTGCCGAGCAGGCTGTGCAAGTCGGACTGGTCTTTTGTGTCCTTGGCTTGGTTACGGGTTCTATCTGGGCTCGATTTACCTGGGGAGCTTGGTGGCTCAACGATCCGCAATTGAACGGGGCGATGGCTACATTCTTGATTTACGCAGCCTACATGATCTTGCGCAAGTCCATTCCTGAAGAGAATAAGCGCGGACGGATAGCTGCCGTCTACAATATTTTTGCGTTCGTGATGCTGGTGGTTCTATTGATGATTCTGCCAAAATTCACTGAATCGCTACATCCCGGTAAAGGTGGAACGCCTGCCTTCAGTTCGTATGACCTCGACAGTTCGTTGCGAGCTGTATTTTATCCCGCTGTGATTGGATGGATCATTGTGGGTTACTGGATGTATAAAATCAGACTTCGTTACGTTCAACTTTTAAGAAAGGTAGATTATGATGAATAAAATCTCACTAGTAGCCATGTTCATGATGCTGGCAATTTCAGGATTTGCTCAATCGAGCAGTCTGGAAGGCACCTTTTACCAATCTGGTAAATTCTACGTGGTTGTATTCGTGGTTGCCGTAATTTTACTGGGGATTTTCGGATACCTCTTTTCAATGGACCGAAAGATTAAAAAACTTGAAGATCGACTCAAAGACTAAGACAAATGAAGACTTCACAAATCATTCTCGTAATTGTAATTGCCGTGGTGGCTGGGATTATTTTGTCTACATACATGGACACTAGCTCAAGCGTCGCCTTTTCAGAGGCCTTTGCAAATCCAGGAAAGGAATACAAAGTAAGTGGTACTCTCGACAAAAGCCGCGAGGTAATCTACAACCCGCAAATAGACGCGAGTTTATGCACATTCTACGTTATCGACTCAGAAGGCACTTCCAAAAAAGTGTACTACCGGAAGTCGGCCGATCCAAAACCAATGGGCCTCGAGCAATCGGAATCCATTGACATGCACGGAAAGGTTGTCGATGGAGAGTTTCATGCAAGTACCGTACTGATGAAGTGCCCTTCTAAGTACAACGAAAACAAACATTTCATCGAGGAAACCGCTTCGAACGGATCGAATTAACCACATGGAAGAAATCATCTACCAAGGAGAACACCTTTTGCCGGGCCAACTTGGAACCTTTTTTATCATTGTCTCTTTTCTGGGATCGTTGTTGGCTGCAGCCGGCTACTTTTTCAATGCTCAGCGCGGTGATCGCAGTTTTCTCAACCTAGGGCGCTGGAGTTTTCGCATCCATAGTTTCGCCCTCTTGGGGATCATGGCTTGCCTCCTCTACATTCTTTTCAATCACCTTTACGAATACGAATACGCGTGGAAACACCTCGATAATGCCATGCCCATTCGCTATATTTTTAGCTGTTTTTGGGACGGACAAGAGGGAAGTTTCATCCTTTGGATTTTCTGGCATATTGTTCTTGGGAATATTTTAATTCGCCATGCCGGCAAATGGGAAGCACCAGTCATGACAGTGATTGCACTCGTGCAAGTTTTCTTGTCGTCTATGCTTATCGGTGTCTATTTCGGCGATTTCCAATTTGGTCAGAATCCGTTTATCCTCATGCGGGATGTAGGTTCCAATATCGGTTTACCGTGGACCATGAACCCCGACTACCTCACGGCCTACAAGCAATTTCAGGACGGAACAGGTCTCAATCCATTGTTGCAAAACTACTGGATGACCATCCACCCGCCTACGCTGTTCTTGGGCTTTGCTTCGGTTGTTGTGCCTTTTGCCTACGCGATTGCAGGCATGTGGAAACGTGATCTTACTGGCTGGATGCGCCCTGCCATTCCATGGACTTTCTTCTCGGTTTCCATTCTTGGTACTGGAATCCTCATGGGAGGAGCTTGGGCCTATGAAGCACTTGGATTTGGAGGATTTTGGGCATGGGATCCCGTAGAGAACGCCAGTCTGGTTCCGTGGATTCTGTTGATCGCTGCTGCTCACTTGATGGTGATTAACAAGCGTAAGCAGACATCACTTTTCTCAACATTTATTCTGACTACGGGTTCGTTTATTTTTATCCTCTACTCTACATTCTTGACGAGAAGTGGTGTTTTGGGTGATACTTCGGTACACAGCTTCGTGGAGAGTGGTATCGTTCCACAGCTTTTGATGTATCTCCTATTCTTTGTGGCTTTGACAGTTGCCTTACTGAACAAATCCACCAAGACAAGGAAGATCTTTTGGGTTTTCGCCGCGTTTGCATTTGCCGGAGGCTTATTCTTTGACGCAACGATATCCATAAGCTTGTTCATGATTGCTGCTCTGGCATTTACAGTTCGGGCATTCCGCAAAGACTTTCCTAAAACGGAGAAAGAAGAGCAGTTGTGGTCGCGCGAATTTTGGGTGTTTATTGGTGCCTTGGTACTCGTATTTTCGGCCTTGCAGATTATCGTGCAGACCTCACTTCCGGTAACCAACGAGTTTCTCGCCGACTTCTCAGGCGTATTTACTTCGCTCTATGAATCTACTGGCTGGGAATGGCTCAATACGCTGTCAAAGCACGACTACCACCCACCTTCTGAAGTCGCTCCCACCTACCACAAGTGGCAAATTCCTTTCTCGATTGTGATAATGTTGCTGGTTGCGGTCGGACAATACTTCAAATACTCGAAGACCGACATGAAGCAATTCGGCAAGAAAATGCTGGTTTCATTTGCTGCGAGTATCGCTTTGACATTCATTCTCATTTACGGCTTTGACTTCTCGTATTTCAACGGGCAAGTTTACGTTTTGATCTTCGCATCCATATTTGCGCTTGTCGCTAACCTGAATTACATAATAAGTGTACTCAAAGGTAAAATGGATACGGCCGGCGCTAGTGTTGCTCACGTTGGTTTCGCGATGATCTTGATTGGGGTTGTGATGAGTACGAGTCAGCAGCACACGATTTCCGAGAATCACCTAGGCGACTTGCGCCAAATGAGTGAGGAATTTGACAACCGAAGTGATATGGCGATGTATGAGGGTGATACCTTATTAATGGGGCCGTATTTTGTGAGCTATCGGGGCAAAGAACGCAGCGAAAACGGAGTGAACTTATGGTGCAATGTCGAGTACTTTGACAAAACCGAAAAGACGTATCACGCCGAGGATCTCGTGTGGATTAAGGGCGGCATGTTCATGTGCATGGAAGATCATGTGGCCTCCGAAAGTTTCCTTGAAGATTTTGATCTCTGGTCGGCAGTACCATTGCCAAATCCACGTCAAACGCGCGAGGCAAAGACTTGGGTAAATGGGAGTCCGGGCAAACACCTCTTTACGCTCAATCCGGGTCTGATCATGAACGAGACCAAAGGAAACAGCCGCGAGCCTAGTATCAAACACTACCTCGATCATGACGTTTATACCTATTTAAAGTATATCACAACTGAGGAAGAAATTCCAGATGAGGATGGCTGGCTTCCGGGCCGACAGCACGTCGTGAAGGTTGGAGATCGCGTATTGGTTTCGAATACGATGGTTAGCGTCGACAGTCTGCTCGGAGTAAAAGACCACGCCAAGTACAAGTTGATGGATAAAGACCATGCAGCGAAAATCGTACTCACTGTTTCGGATAAAGGCATCACTTCAGTTGTGGAGCCGCTATTCATTATGCGTGATTCACTGGTGATTCCTGACGTTGTGCAGTCGGACCAGCTAGGCCTGCGATTTAGCTTGGCCAAGATTGATCCACACACATCGGAATGTACTTTGACTATTTGGGAGCGCCAGGATAGGAAGAAAGATTTTATCGTGATGCATGCTATTATCTTCCCACAGATCAACATATTGTGGTTGGGATGTTTGGTGATGGTTATTGGCACGATCATGGCTATTCGTCATCGACGCAGACTCAACAAACGATCGAATGCCTAAAATTTCGATCATAGGTTCGGGGAATGTGGCGACGCATTTGGCTAAAGCACTCAAATCGAAGGGAATCGAAATTGTCGAAATTTGGTCTCGGGATGGCAACAAAGCAGAGGTCCTTGCCCATCAAGCAGGTGCTGAACGAGCCGAGTTTATTCGCACCATGAAGTCGGTCGATTTAATGATTATCGCGATTGCCGATGATGCCATTTCGGCCGCAAGTCACTTTTTGGAAGAAGACCAATTAGCCGTTCACACAAGTGGATCGGTTTCTCTGGAGGCGTTGGGACCTGGCCGACGAGGTGTTTTTTATCCCTTGCAGACTTTTTCGAAAGACAAGGAAGTTGATTTCAGCCACGTGCCTATTTGTTTGGAAGCACGCTTTAAAGATGACGAAGTAATTCTCAAAGAAGTGGCTGATATTCTCAGCGACGGAGCGCAAATGGTGAATTCCGATCAGCGAAAATACATTCATCTGGCGGCGGTTTTTGCGTGCAATTTTACGAATCAAATGTTCAGTATTGCCGAGGATATTTTGAAAGGCCAAGGTTTGAAGTTGGATTTACTTTTGCCCCTCATTGAAGAAACTACCGAGAAGATCAAGACTATTTCTCCGCGACAAGCGCAAACGGGTCCAGCGCGACGAGGGGACATGCATGTGCTGAATAGCCACTTGGACTTATTGAACGACAATCCGGATCTTCGTTCGCTATACGGCGATCTATCCGAACGAATTTTGAAGAACAATGACAACCTATAAGCAACGACTCAAAGACGTTACCACCTTTTGTTTTGACTACGACGGCGTATTTACCGATGGAGTCATGATCCTTTTGTCCAATGGTGAAATCGCGCGAACAGCTCATGTGCGCGACGGTTATGCCGTACAACTCGCAGCTAAAAAAGGATTCAATATATCGATCATCACGGGCGGTAATCAGGAATCTGTGCGCACTCGTTTCGAAGGACTGGGTGTGGGCGACGTATTTCTTGCAGCGAAGAACAAAGTTCAAGTTTACCATCAATACTTGGCCGACAAAGGCATCGACCCCAATCAAGTGGTCTACATGGGCGACGACATCCCCGATTACCACGTATTGCAACTTGCAGGAATAGCCTGCTGTCCAGCCGATGCCGCAACTGAAATCAAGTCGGTATGCGATTATATTTCGCCAATAAAAGGTGGAAGTGGTTGTGTGCGCGACATTATCGAGCAGACTTTGAGAGCGCAGGGCAAGTGGTTGGATTCCGATAGTGTTGAGTGGTAAAAAAAGCAGCTCCGAAGAGCCGCCTTCTTCATGTTCTGATGTTTCTCTTAGGCCCTAATTGTTGGCGTATCGCTCACTATGAGCCACTGTCCGTCGCCATCTTGCACCAAGTTCAATAGCGTGACGAACGTCGCTTTATCGCCAGTCAAAGTCACTTTGGCCGAAGCTGTATTTCCATTCAGTACGATCTTTTCAACCTGTACTTTTCGTTGGTCGCCTCCAAATTCCTTTGAGCGGATCTTTTCGACATACACCTCCTTGGGCATAATACTCACCGTTTCAGAACCAAACAAGCGATTCATCACCACGCGAAAATTGTCGTCCAGACAAGCTGCTAGTTTGTCGGCATCATTTTGATCTCCAGCTTGCGCAAATGTCTGAATGAGTTGAGTGATTGCTTTCTCTTCCGATTGCTGGGCACTGCCCAACTGTGCGAATAGGACCGTGAACAGTCCGCAAATAAATAGTCGTTTCATATTCTTGAATTTATAGATTGATTTGAATAGCTGTGCGCATCATCGAGTGATGTTGAAAATCGTCGTCGCGACTGTAGGCCATAATGAGGAAATAGCTTTGACCGCGAAGAAGTGCTCGTTGATATTCTGTGGCCGTACCAATTGGCAGCGAAAAAGAGATAGTCGTGGTTTGAGAGGATTCTTTTCCACCAACATGCGCAACGAGAATCTCCCCGCCCAGTTCAGCAATTGGCCTATACATCCCTGGACTTGAGGTAAAATGTTCGACTACTTCTGGTCGACCATTGATCACTCGACCCATGATCAAATAAGCTCCTTGTATTGAATCATCATCGTCGAAACCTATCGTTACCCAACCTTCTGTTGGCGCCTGCAGTTCGAATTGAATACGTCCTCCCTCTTCCTTCCATTGAACGGTCATTCCCTTGTATTCCACCTTTCCCAGTTCGACAAGCTGCGCCTGGGTATGGATTGAGAATCCGAGTCCTATGCTAAAGCATGCCGTCATGATGCAAGTAGCTAGTGCCTTCATGTTTGATAGTTTTAATTCAGTCATATTCATTGATATATCAATTGATGATTTAAAAAAATAGACCTAGGTCATATTCTCCTTAATGGTTTTAAGCATTCGGCTCAATTCTTTGAGTTCTTCTTCATTCAAACCATCGGTACTCTTTTGACGCAGGGCATGAATCAGTTCCATGTTCTTATCGATGAAAGAGGTGCCTGTTTTAGTCAGACCAATATGATAAGACCGTTTATTCTCCTCTACAGCTTCACGAAGAATTAGGCCCTTCTTCTCCAACAAATCCAAGGTCCGCGTAATGGAAGCTGGATCGCGGTACGACTCATGGGCGAGTTCTCTTTGGGTGAGTGGCTGCTTTTCGTGGACAATTTTCAAGAGTACCCATTGCTCCACCGTCACTCCCAGCCCCATTTTATCCATTTCCTTCTGTGAATACTGGCGAGTAGCCTTGACTGCTTGGTCAAGCTGAAACATAATTACTTCCTCAATTGCTTTTTGCGCCATTTCCATGAATTAGAGATGCAAAGATAAAACAATAGTTGATATATCAACATTAATATCTTCAGCTCTTGACTTACAGGGGGATAGCCCGCCGCCAAACCCCAATATTCACAAGAAAATCTAAGTTTGAAACCATTCATCAAATTGCCTATTATTCTCTCAACAATAACCCTATCTTTGCCCCCCAATTTGATCAAATGGATAAGAATCAAATCATTGGGGTAGTTCTCATCGTCGTATTGATGGCTGGGTTCTACTTCGTGAATCCCCCCGTGGAAAAAGTGCAGGAAGAACAGCCTACAATTGAGGCTGCTGAAGTGACTTCCGAAACCCCAACGACACCAGTAGATGTCGAGGTCAATCAGCTCACTACCGAGTTAGACTCATCGCAACAAGCATTGGTCAATGCTCAGTTGGTGGATCGATATGGCATTTTCGCTGGCGCTTCGGAAGGAAATGGTGAGCTCGTTATTCTTGAGAACAACAGAATAAAGACAGTGCTAAATACGAAAGGAGGCTTGTTTGAAAGTGCCACCCTTGTTGACGGCTACCAAACCTACTGGGATTCGATTCCGGTTTCGCTTTGGGATCCAGCGCATTCTGAAATGTATTTCTCATTTGTCAACTACGGCAAGGGAATCCAGAAGTCCAACGAATTTGTTTTCACACCAAGCGCTTCAAAAGCTACGGCGAATGAAGGAGCCCCGGCAATGATCTCTATGAGATTAAATTCGTCGGACCCTTCAAAGTACATCGAATACAATTTCACGCTAGCTCATGACAGTTATGAGGTCAAGACCTCGGTGAATTTCGTTGGCTTGGACCGACAGATAGATTTAGCCGATGACACACCTGTCTTTACGTGGGAGGCTTTGGGTAATCGAAATGAAAAAGGTATTCTCGAAGAGCAACGTCACAGTTCGATATTCTTCCGAGAAATGGGAGAAGATCGTGACTACCTGAGCGAAGCTAGAGAAGATGACGAGCAACCAGAAGAGCCGCTGAACTGGGTAGCTTTTAAGCAGAACTACTTTACGGCTGCTGTAATTGCAAACAACGGATTTAAGCCTGGCGCTGATTTATACAGCAACAAGGCAGATGAAGCTGACACTTCACATACCACACAATTCCGCGCTACCATTCCTTTAGCCGTAAGTGCATCGGCCATGAGCTCGACAGATCTTCGCTTTTACTTCGGTCCGAACGACTACGCTGAACTTAAAAAATTAGAAGTCGACGAATTCGGAAGAATCATTGACTACGGTTGGTGGATCTTTGGATGGGTCAACAGAAACATGATTCGCCCTGTTTTTGCCTTCCTTTCCGACCACATTGCCAGCGCGGGAATTGTCATTATCATCTTGACTATCCTTATTAAGATGTTGCTCTTCCCCGTTACGTGGAAGAACTACTTATCAAGTGCCAAGATGCGTGTCTTAAAGCCAGAAATGGACGAGATCGCCAAGAAATTCGAAGGCAAGGAAAAAGCGGTTGAGAAACAACAAGCCACCATGGCCTTGTACCGGCAAACGGGTGTAAATCCTTTTGCAGGTTGTTTACCCGTACTCCTTCAAATGCCAATCCTCTATGCCATGTTCCGCTTTTTCCCAGCGAGTATTGAGCTAAGAGGTAGAGGTTTTTTATGGGCCGATGATTTAGGTGCCTACGACTCAATCTATTCGTGGTCTACACACATTCCTTTGCTTTCAGACTTTTACGGAAATCACATCAGTGGATTCACCGTGTTGATGGCCATTTCTACCTTCTTCTACACAAGAATGAACTCGGCCAATATGCCTACTACCCAGCAACCGGGTATGCCGAACATGAAAGTGATCATGAACATCTTCCCCTTCATGATGTTGTTCTTCTTCAACAAATTTGCTTCTGGTTTGAGTTTCTATTACTTGATTGCCAACTTGATGTCAATCGCTCAGATGGTTGTCATCAAGAACTACATCATCGACGAGACCAAAATTCGTGCGAAGATTGAGGGCAACAAAGCGAAGCCTAAGAAGAAGAGTGGATTCGCTCAACGTTTGGAAGAAATGCAGAAATTGCAACAAGAGAAAGCCAAACAACAAAAGAAGTAGCCTATGATGATCAGGATAACATTTCTAGCACTCATTTTCACCCTTGTGGCCAGTTCTTGTGGTTCTCGCAAAGAAGCTCAATCTGCCGCCAATAGCGAAGGGAAAGAAGTGATTCAAGAAGATTTACCTGAACATCCATTGGTCCACTACGTTCGCACACCATGCTTCGGCACCTGCCCCAGTTTCGACCTTGTTGTATTCAGCACCGGTCGGGTTACCTATGACGGCAAAAATTTTGTCGAGAACATCGGTATGTATACGGGAGAATGGTCTTCTGAACAAATAGGTTCGATTTTTGCAATTGCAGCAGAGATCAATTATTTCGACCTGCAAGATTCTTACGACAACAAACTGATAATGGACCTCCCTTCTGTTTCTACAGAACTGTGGGATGGGGCCGTTATGAAACCTGTTCGCGATAGATACCAAGGTCCTGATGAGCTCAAAAAGCTCTACGAGGTACTTGACAATTTAATAGCTAATACAAAGTGGAAAGCCGCTTCCTAGTAGTTTTTCGCTGATAATAAATAACACACCAAATGATGAGAAAACTTACATCCATTGTTGCCCTTCTTCTGGTAACAATCTTCACTGCCCAAGCGCACGAAGGCATGTGGCTCATGCACATGTTGAAGAAGATCAACGAGGCCGAAATGCAGAACCTCGGTCTAAACTTAACCGCTGATGATATCTACAACATCAACAACGCCAGTCTGAAAGACGCAATTGTTCGACTAAATGGCGGAATGTGTACTGCTGAAATTATAAGCGGCGAAGGCTTGGTTCTTACCAACCACCACTGCGGATACGGTGCCATTCAATCTTTGAGCACAGTAGAAAATGATTACTTGACCAACGGCTTCTGGGCCATGAGCAAGGACCAAGAACTACCCATCGAAGGTTTCGAAGTTTCTTTCCTCGACCGCATCGAAGATGTGACTACTCGTGTACTCGAAGGCATCGATCACTCAACTCCAACTGCCGATCGTGCAGCTAAGATTGGTGAACGCATGCAGGCGATCCAAGCAGAAATTGACGCCGATGGAAGCGGCCTTTCTGGAGAAGTGAAGTCATTCTACTATGGAAATGAATTCTACCTTTTTGTTTACAACACATACCGCGATGTGCGACTTGTTGGAAATCCTCCTGAGGCGATTGGTAAGTACGGTGGCGACACCGACAACTGGATGTGGCCTCGTCACACGGGTGATTTCTCGTTGATGAGAATTTATGCCGACAAGGACAACAAGCCAGCTGATTACAGCGCGGATAATATTCCTTTGACTCCAAAGCATCACCTTCCTGTTTCTTTGAACGGTGTTCAAGATGGTGACTTCTCAATGATTATGGGATACCCTGGAAGCACAGATCGTTTCCTTTCTTCTTACGGTGTTAAGCAAGCCATTGACCTACACAACCCATCTGTGGTTGAAGTTCGCGACATGAAGCTCAAGACCATGAAGAAGCACATGGATGCCGATCCTGCAGTTCGCCTGAAGTATGCGGCAAAGCACGCACAGACGGCCAACTACTGGAAGTATTATATCGGACAGACGAAAGGTCTAAAACGTCTTGACGTTTACAACCAGAAGAAAGAACTCGAGGATAGGTTTACTTCTTGGGTAGAGCAAGACCCAAAACGCAAGTCTGTTTATGGCGAAGCACTTCCAATGATCGAAGCATACTACAAGAGCACTGACGCTACCGAAAAAGGCAATGTTTATGCCCTTGAGGCTGGATTGATTGGTGCCGACATTACCTTGTTTGCTTTCCGTTTCTCACGTACGTTTGGAGCTGCTATGAAGCAAGAAGGTCCTGAGGCGCAAGCTGGTGTCCTTGGTGGATTTAGCGAGCGAGCTGATGGTTTCTTCAAAGATTACGATATGGCAACAGACCGTGATATCTTGACGCAACTACTCACGATGTACAAGAAGAATATTCCTGCTGATCAATTGCCAGATATCTTCGCTTTGATTGACAGCAAGTACAAGGGTTCTATTGAGCGTTTCGTTGAAAAGATGTACGCAACGTCATTCATGGTAGACCGCACGAAGCTTGATGCGTTTATCGCCAAGCCGAGCCAGAAAGCTTACGACAAAGACCTTGCAATTAAATTGGCAAGCAGTATTTACGATGCCTACGCTGCTTCTTTCTCTAACCCAGAGCAGGAGAAGTTTGACATCGGATACCGCTTATTTGTTGATGGTTTGCGCAAGATGCAGCCTAAAAAGGCTTTCTATCCAGACGCCAACTCAACGATGCGATTGACCTATGGTCAGGTAGGTGATTACTACCCTGCTGATGGTGTTCACTATGATTTCGTGACGACTGCTAACGGTATTATCGAAAAGAAAGACAACTCAAACCCTGAGTTTGTAGTTGACGACAAGTTGGATCGTATGATTCGCGCCAAGCAATTCGGACAATACGCCGATGAGAATGGTGAGTTGATTGTATGCTTCATCTCGAACAACGACATTACGGGTGGTAATTCTGGTTCTCCTGTTATCAACGGCGACGGTCACTTGATCGGTCTGGCTTTTGACGGAAACTGGGAAGCAATGAGTGGTGACATCGCTTTTGAGCAAGAACTACAACGTACGATTTCGGTTGACATTCGCTACGTAATGTGGGTGATCGGTGAGTACGCTGGTGCGAAGAACTTGATCGACGAAATTGATTTCGTTAAGACCAAGCCTGTACGTGCTACTGATATTCCTGCCGATGCGAAAGCTCAAGCAACGGATGTGAAGAAGTAAGATCTTCTCAAACATACTAGGAAAGCACCTGTCGCGGACTTCATTGAAGTTCAGGCAGGTGCTTTTTCATTTGCCTTGTGCTAAAAAAAACATGCTTGATATGGCGGTAAAAATGTCCCTAAAGGACAGAAAGAATTGATCGAATCTCCTGAATATTCGACATCCTGAGATCCTATCTTTTAACTAAGCGGACTTTGCTCGACGAGAATCCTCCCTCTGTTTTTACTTGCAGCTCCAAAATATATACCGCGGGCACCAAGCCACTAAGATCAAGTGAAATGTAGTGCAATCCCCTGGGCAAATTCCCCTGCGTCATGTGTGTCACAAGGCCGCCATCGAGTCCATATAGATTGTAGGTAACATCGCCTGATTTGAACAGGGAATATTGCATGACCGCCTTATCTGTGGTGGGATTGGGGTACACGCCTAGAATTGAAACTTCACTAGACAGCGGTTTGATATTATTTGCGCCTTCGGCAAATGGACATAAGGGTGGAAAGGGAGCCAAGTTGTCCAACGCAAAGCTCGGATTGGCTGCATGGTAAAGGAAATGATCGCCGTCGTCAACCGCGTATGAGGCTCCGACGTACTGTCCCCAGTCCGGTTCGTTCAAATTCTCGACATAATAATAATCGCCTTGCACTCTGCTTTCCGTGACATCCAACATGACGTATCCATGCGCTGTCAGATCGACGTACTGTACGTGTGGATTTAGGATCTGGATCAGAGAGACCCCCATATCAATCGGCGAGCCTTGTGAGGTGATGCTGGTGACGACATATTCAACGCCAACAGACCCTGTCTGCGTATTTTCGTTGTAATCAGACAGTGGAAGATTATTGGCCCAAGACGTGTGAATATCGCCTGTGAGAATGACTGGATTCGAAATCTCAAATCCTTGAAGTACAGAATAAAACCAGTTTCGATCGCCTTGGTAGCCGTCCCATTGATCGGTGTTCACTTCCAGACCGAAGACCGTAACTGGAGCCATCATCACTTGCTGACCAAAGAGATTCCATTGCGCTGTAGAATTCACCATTTCGTCGAGCAGCCAGTCTTTTTGATCCTGACCTAGAAGTGTTCTCGACGTACTCATGATTTCATCTGATCCAACTGCGACTTGCTCATCGCGCCCTTCAATACGGGTGTCTAACATATATAACTTGGCAAGATCGCCCCAATCAATGGTGCGACGGATAATATTGTCCCCCAAGTCTCTCACTGGCATCCATTCGAAATAAGCCTGCCAACCGTTGTTCTTTCTATCGCTCCACTCCCCTTCGCCTGGATTGTGATTATTGGCACCACCAGTCCACGCATTGTTGGCAAATTCATGATCATCCCAAACTGTAATAAATGGATAATTTTGATGCAATAAACGCAGGTCATCATCCAATTTATAATGCGAATGCCTCAACCTATAATCCTCTAAATCAATCACCTCGTTCACAGGTACATTTTGTCGGCCATCAATAAAAGCACTAAATCCACCAAGCTCATATTCATATATATAATCTCCCAGATGAATTACCGCATCAAAATCGTTGCGATGGGCCAATAATTTATAGGCGTTGAAATACCCATGCTCGTAGTTGGAGCAGGACATAACAGCAAATCGAGCACGGTTCACTGGACCTGTAGGCAAGGTGCGGGTTCTCCCTCGCAGACTGTACAAACCAAAAGCCTTGAAATCGTAATAATACCACGTTCCGGACTCCAATCCCTCAACATCGATTTTAACTGTATAATCAATATCTCCATTCGTAGTAAGCGAACCCGATGCCACAATATTCGTCATACCCGTATCCAAGGCCATCCGCCATGCAACATCAAATTCTGTCTGCCCTTCATTCGGACTTACCCGTGTCCATATTATCACACGATCATCCAAAGGATCACCAGATGCCACCCCATGGTAAAAAGGATATAAATCGGCACATGGAAAGGACCGTTCGTTTTGCGCATCTATTTTTAGCACAAGGCAAATGGCACAACACGTTGTAAGCAAAGCAATTAATAATGATTTCACAGACCCCAATTCACATTAATAAGTTAACAAGTGTTCGCTAAGTTAATAGTACAAGCCTTGCTTTTGAGCAACTTTAAGAAAAATTTCTGGAAATGAGTGATACTACACGAGAACAAGAGCACCTGGTCAATTCGAATAGCACAATTGATCAACGCACCGCAAGCCAAATGATCGAAGAAGAAGTAAAAAGACTGCGCCTTGAAAACAAGCGACTCATGGATGAGTTGATTGAAAAAGATAACGCCGTACAAAACCTCTTCAGCTATATTCAAAGCGCTGGTGCCTAATTTTTTGTTAATCTGCTTTTCCAAAGAGTCACACCCAAACCCATTAAACCATCTCCTCGAGGTGGTTTTTTTTGCTCCATAGTTTTCAAATTCATCCCTACATTTGAGTCTAAGCTCGTTACATGAAACATCTACTTCTACTCGCACTACTACTTTCCTTTTCCGTTTCGGGAATAGCCAATGACAGATTAAAACAGCGCATCCAAAAGCTATTTCCAGGATGTGAAATCAATGAATCCAAAACACGCGATCACTTTGAGTCTTGTTATGAAATCAAGATTGATCAACTACTTGATCACAAGAATCCGCAAGCGGGAACGTTCAAACAGCGATTCTTTTTGTTTCATGCCGACAACAAAGCTCCGGTTCATTTGGAGACGGAAGGGTATTGGGCAAATGCCTACACACGAGAGCCGGCTAAAATTTTAAAGGCCAATCAAGTTACAGTCGAGTATCGGTTTTATGGCGAATCAAAACCCGATGTAATTCCCTGGAAGTACCTCACCAACGACCAAGCCATTGAGGACCTGCATCGCATTGTAGTCACCTTGAAGAATATCTATTCAGGACCATGGATCTCTTCTGGAATAAGTAAGGGTGGCGAAACAACAATCATTTACAAGCATCATTATCCCACAGACTGCGATGTACACATTCCCTATGTGGCTCCCATCATTCTCGACCGAGAAGATCCAAGAACTGAAAAGCACTTGAAGACGACAGGGTCTGACGCTTGCCGACTGGCCTTGCACCAATTCCAACGAAGGTGTTTGGAGCGTCGAGATTCCATGTTGGTCTATTTAAACGACTGGGCGAAGAAAGACAACCACAGCTATACATTGGCTACCCCAATTGAAGCATTGGAATATGGCGTCCTGGAGTTTACATTCTCGTTTTGGCAATGGGGAGGAAAATGCCATGAAATTCCTTCAGCCAACGCGACCACTCGCGAGCATTTCGAGTATGTCAATGCCTTGGTCGGATTTGATTTTTACGACGATGCTACGTTCGAAAGGCTGTACCCTTCCTATTACCAACATGAATTAGAACTAGGCTACTACGGTTTTCCAACAGGTCACCTCGACGACCTACTCACTGTGGTCAAAGATCCCGACAACATGTTCTTTGCGCCAAGAGATGAAGAAATCGTGTACAATACGGAATACATGCAACCAATCCTCGAATACGTAGAAGGACATGGCGACCGTATGATCTATGTGTACGGTGAATATGATACCTGGTACGCTTGTTCGGTGCATCCTAGTCCGCTAGTCGACCACCTCAAAATGGTACTGCCAGGTGGATCCCATTCAACGCGTATTGCCAACTTCCCTGCTGATCAACAGCAATTGATCTATGACAAACTGAAAGAGTGGTTAGATGTTCCTGTTTATCCCCTAGAGTCTAAAAAATAATTTTATTGGAGCACATCGGCAATTTCCCTTGTATTATTTAACTTACAGCTACTAATCAACTTTTCGAACCCATGAAAAAAGCTGTACTCTCCGTATTCTCCACTTTGTTTGTCCTACTGCTTAATGGGCAGTCCTACGAACCGGTTGGCTGGTTCAATTACGGCTATACTTTGGAGACGAATTGGAATGTCGACGCCAATTTTTTCAGAACGAATATTTTTCCCGACAGTACGGTGCAAGTTGAGTATTCCGACGGAATGGGTGCTACATGGATGTATGGCATAGGACAAATCTTAGACCCAACCTCTGAGTGGTTTGACGATGGATTTGTGGAGCCTATTTCAGAAGACGAGCCCTATATGGTTGATTCTATCGGTTTCTTTTATGCTTATTTCCGACCACAAACTGAATCGAGTGACACACTCGTCATTCAATTCTACAAACAAGAAAATGTCGAGGCTTTTTATGAAAATCCATGGGAAGGGGATCCTACGTACGGAGAGCGGTCCTATGCACGCCTTGCCTACGACACACTCACTCTTCGCGGTAAAACTCCTTTTTTGGAAATCGTGGAACTAATGGATGATGAAGACGTGGCCACAGAAAATATAGCCTTCAAATCCTACGCCATCAATGAGGAGATTAATCCGGGTGAAGTGGTTGGAATGACCGTTACCTATTACCCAGGTAATCCGCATAATTTGAATGATACGATCGATCACTTCATGGAACCACTACCCACGAACTTGATTAATTCCTTTGTGATGTATTATTACTACGATAATGAATTGGTCTACGAAAACGGCATATACAACCATGGGATCATCGCACGAAATAGTGCTCGATACAACGACAATTCCAATGGTTGGGGCGGACAGTACTGGCCGGGCATCGCGTCGGGAGGTGGCTTGTATCACACCGATTGCGCTTTCCTATTATCACGAGCGGTAGGTATCGAAGAACATGCTAGCAACTTGAGCGCGGTCGTCGCCTATCCGAATCCTTTCGACCAAGAAGTTGCTCTCTCCTACAGCCTTGCATCAGTAGAACCTGTTCAACTCACCTTGACCAACATTACTGGTCAGGTTATTCTCGAAATGTCGGTCAACCCAAGGCAAGCCGGCAAAAACGAAATATCTCTAGGTGATCTCGAGTTGGAATCGGGTGTTTACTTGTTTTCGCTAGAAACCAGCAAGGACCTCTTGACAGGCCGCATTGTGAAGCGATAATTACGAGAAGCGGCCTGGGTTAAGCAAGTCCATCGCATGACTTGAGGCTTTATCTTGGAGCATATCGGCGACGAGTTTACCTGTAATCGGCCCCATACTCAAGCCCAACATGGCATGTCCGCATGCAAAGGTGATTCGCCTATTCTTTGGATGCTTCCCAATATAGGGGAGTCCGTCAGGAGAGACGGGGCGGAAGCCAAATTGAGGTCTTACGTTCTCAAACCACGTATTATCGACGCCGTTCAGATAGGATTGCGATTTCACCTTGATAGTGTCCACACGAGCGGCATTTATCGAGGAATTCAATCCATTGATTTCCATCGTACCGCCAAATCGCATGGCATTTTCCAAAGGCGTCAGCGCGACCTTGGCTTCTACTAAAATGGCGGGATGGTGTAGCTTTTTCGTTGGACTCGGGACGGTCAGACTATAGCCTTTTCCTGCTTGCAGGGGCAATTTTAAACCTACGCTTTTTGCCAATTGTGCCGACCAGCTTCCACCTGCTAGCACGACATCTTTTGCCGATATACTTTTGTCCTTCAAGGTCAAGGACGGCATTTCCTCATTTGCGTTTATCGCTATTATTTTTGAATCCCATAGAAATTCCACCCCCTCTTTTTTGAGATACGCGCGCATCGAATTCACCAAGTTCACCGGACTCAAATGGGCATCGTCCGGAAAATAAACTCCTCCAATTACATTGGGCAAAAACTCGGGTTCCATGGCATGGATTTCTTCGCGGGATTTCATTTCTGCGGCTAGTCCGAGGGCTCTACTCATCTTGGCTATCGACTCCTCGTGGTGAAGCGCTTTTTCAGATTTGCACAACATCAGCAGTCCTTTATCCTGCTTTCCCATCTTAAAACCATGGTCTTGCGACAACTCGGAATACAGCGACCGACTTTCGAGATTGAGATCCAGTAATAACTTGCACTTTCGGTCTTGATCAGTGCGCGACGAACGGGCAAAAAGCCAAAGCCACCGCAGCAAATCGGCGTCCAATCGCGGTTTAATGTAAAGCGGACTGGTCGAATTAAACATCCACTTGAGTCCTTGTGTGAGGACGCCTGGAGCCGCCAAGGGAACAAAATGACTGGGTGAAATATAGCCGCAATTGATGAAGGAACAGCCGTCTTGGTCGGACTCGGGCATACTGTCAATCACGGTGACTTTGCGTCCCGACCTGTGCAAGTAATACGCCGAGCACACACCAATTACCCCCGCGCCAATTATGACAACATCCTTGTTTTCCATTTAGCGAACAGTAAATCCAGAGACAAAAGGATCTTCGGGATCCAGAATTATTTCGTTGTGACCCATAATACGCGCCCAACCTTCAATGCTAGGCACAATGCCCTTGTTCGGCCCCACGTTCACCAGTTTTTCCACGCGGCCGATAAACTGACTGCCAATAATACTTTCATGAATAAAGGTACTGCCCTCGGATAGTTTGCCTTGGCTGTACCACTGCGCCATTCTCGCCGAGGTGCCCGTTCCACAAGGTGATCGATCGATGGCCTTTTCGCCGTAAAACACAGCATTCCGCGCGTCCGATTTCGGGTCGATTGTCTTACCGGTCCACAGCACATGGCTCAGGCCTTGAATATTGGGGTCTTCGGGATGATGGAAGGTGTAATTTTCGTTCATGCGTTTCCGAATAATCGGACTCCACGCAATTAATTGAGAAGAACTCACGTGTTCCAATCCCGGGAAATTCTCTTGTGGATCAATGATGGCGTAAAAATTCCCTCCGTAGGCCACATCGCATTTCAACATCCCCAAATCAGGACATTCTACCTCCAAATCACTAGCATGTAAGTAGGACGGAATATTCGTAAGACGCACACTTGTGACCTTGCTACCTTCTTGCTTGTAACTCACTTCCACCAATCCTGCTGGCGTCTCCAACCTCAATTTTCCAGGAATTTTGGGCTCAACAAGTCCTTCTTCAATGGCAATCGTCACCGTACCAATCGTTCCATGTCCGCACATGGGCAGGCAACCACTCGTTTCAATAAAAAGGACACCTACATCATTTGCGGAATCGCAAGGCGGATAAAGGATACTGCCCGACATCATATCGTGGCCACGTGGTTCAAACATAAGGCCCGTCCGAATCCAATCGAATTCTTCTAAAAAGTGCAGTCGGCGCTCCATCATCGAATTGCCTCTGAGCTCGGGTTTGTTGTCCAGCACCACGCGCACGGGATTCCCGCAAGTATGCGCATCCACGCATTTGAAACGTATCGCACGGTCCAATTTCATGCTACTTCGGACTTACATATTCACCATCCTCCCGTCGGCATATCCCAAGCGGATTGCCATCTTTCAAGGCATCAGGCAACTGAGAAGCCGGCCAATTTTGGTAACAGACTGGTCGGGCAAATCGCTTGATAGCATCCATACCCACCGACGTAAATCGCGCATCAGTGGTTGCCGGGAATGGTCCGCCGTGATGCATCGAATGGCACACTTCAACACCGGTAGGTACATTGTTAAATACGATCCTTCCCGATTTTGATTTTAGGAGATTAGCGCTATGCGCAAATGTTGCTAGTTCGTCCTCATCACCCCAAATCGAACAAGTCAACTGGCCTTGCAGAGTAGCAATAACCTCGTCCAATTCTCGCTTGTCGGCACAAACAATGGTCATCGTAAACGGACCAAACACTTCTTCGTGCAGCTGAGGATTTTGGAGGAAAGCCTTTCCCGAAGCGGTGGCACAATAAGGAACCGATGAGTTTTTACTTTGCTCGTTGCCCTTGCCTTTACCTGTGATCTCAACACCTACTTGATCGGCCGCCTTTTCCACCATGGTGTGGTAGTTGCTTCGAATGCCTGCATTGAGCATGGTCGAGCCCGACTTTTGTTCAAACGCTGAAGCTAGCTGTTGCTGAAATTTCTTTGACGCATCACTGTCAATCGTCAAAAGCAGACCAGGATTGGTACAAAACTGACCTTCCCCCAGGGTGACGGAATTGGCAACCACATTGGCCATATCTGGACGATCTAGTGCACTTGGAAGGAGGAGCATAGGATTGACACTGCCCATCTCCGAAAATACGGGAATGGGATTTTTTCGACCTGCGGCTAAGTCATACAAAGCCTTCCCTCCACGCAATGATCCCGTAAATGCCACTGATTGCACCCGCGAATCGAGAACCAATTTCTTACCCAGCTCATGTCCTTCTCCAACCAACGAAGCAAAGACACCTTCTGGCATATCCGTCTTTTTAGCGGCATCTCGAATGGCTCTGGCGACCAGCTCATTGGTCCCCAAATGTGACTCGTGTGCTTTGACGATTACGGGACAACCTGCCGCAAGAGCCGCCGCTGTGTCTCCTCCTGCAGTTGAAAATGCCAAGGGGAAATTACTCGCAGTGAACACCACAACTGGCCCCACAGCTTCGAGCATCTTTCGAATATCAACTTTTGGCATGGGCTTGCGTTCGGGATTAGCAAAATCGATGGATGCTTCCACCCAGCTACCGTTTTCAATCCAGTCGGCAAAAAGACGCAGCTGACCAACAGTACGACCGCGCTCGCCGACAAATCTTCCATTTGGCAATCCGCTTTCGGCACTTGCTCGTTCGATAAGATGGTCTTCGAGGGCTAAAATTTCCTCTGCAATCTGTCGTAAAAAAGCAGCCCTTCGTTTTGGTGGTAAAGCTGCATAAGCTGGAGCTGCCTTCTGGGCAAGGTCCAAGGCCTGTTCGATTTCCTCTTCGGAGGCAACATGAAAGTCACCTTCCAAGGTCTCCCCCGTCGCTGGGTTGAATCCATGCATGCACTTCGTAACCGAAAAAGAGTCACTATATCCTACTATGTTCTTTCCTTCCAATAGTTCCATTCTATAGATTCATGTAGTCCGGTAAAGTCGGACGAGTTGCTATTCCTTTTTCAATAATTTGGGTCACGTTGGCTCTTTCATGCCCTTCCAATAGAAGTCTGGGTGCCCGGACCCACTCTGTCCCAACTCCTTCGAGTTTTTCGGCCAGCTTGATGTTTTGAACCAATTTGGCATTGATATCAAGTTCAAGGAGAGGTAAGAACCATCTATATATCGATAGCGCCTCCGGCAAACGACCTGCTTTCATCAATCGGTAAATCGCGACCGTCTCTTTTGGAAAGGCGCACACCAGACCGGCTACCCAACCATCGGCACCAAGGCACAGGCTCTCGAGCGCCAAGGTATCCACCCCGCTAAGTATCTTGAACCGATCACCGAAGCGATTGATCATGCGCGTTACGTTGGAGATATCTCTTGTCGATTCTTTCACAGCTTGAATTGTGGGACAACTCTGCAATTCCTCAAACATATCCAGCGTGACTTCAATTTTATAGTCGACGGGATTGTTGTAGATCATGATAGGAAGGTCGGTCGCACTGGCCACCGATTTAAAATACTGAACCGTTTCTCGATGATCCGATGAATACCGCATCGGCGGCAAGAGCATGAGTCCGTCCACTTCATCTTTCTTCGCCTGCTGAGCTGCATCGATGGCTACTTTCGTGCTCCCTTCGGCGATGTTCATGATCACGGGGATCTTCTTCTTAACGACTTCTTGCGTGGCTTTGATCAACGCCGATTTCTCAGAAGCTTCAAGGACGCTTGATTCACCGAGTGTCCCACCCAGTACGATGGCATCAACGCCGGCTGCTTGTTGTACCTCTATATTCTTTTGAAAAGCTTTTATGTCTAGCGAACCATCCTGATGGAATTTGGTGGTCACCGCGGGATAAACTCCCTTCCAATTTACCTTGGTCATATGCATGAAAATTTAGCACCCGAATATAGGACATTTAGATCCGTACAGGGAATATCCGGGTGGTATTTCGGGCTTAAAAAAAGATGAAATTCCATCTCATTTTTTTGACTTCCAATAGTCTGGGTGATTTTCCCCCTAGGAAATTGATAAGTATCACCGATATTTACAAACCTACACGAAACCTCAATCGGAATATGAAACAATTTTTTACTCTCTTATTCCTTGCATTGACGACATTGTCTTATGCAGGGAACGACCCCGAGACCAATACGGATCCGCTGGAAGTTGCTTTTTACAACTCGGCCTTAATGGAGCTCGACAATCATTACCAACAGTATTTACGCGAACTGGGCCCCTGGCAAAACTTCTTGAGCGAAAATGGAACGTGGTATGTTCACTACAATGAGCAAAACCAATTACCACACCGTGCTTATGGTCAGCCAATCTCTACTTTCGGATCAACAGCCCAAGAACAGGCCATGAACTTCATCAACGACAAGTTGAGCATGTTCAACATTCCTGTAGAAGACTTGAGTTTTTCTTCAAGCCCTGCTGGGAAGAAGTATCAGTACGTGAACTTCTCGCAGAAGCACCAAGGCGTTGAAATCGCAAATAGCCGCATGATGGTGAAGTTGTTCAACGGACAAGTAGTTGCTTTTGGAGCAGATGTATTCACGGATATTGACATCTCTGTAGTTCCAACATTGGACGCACAGGGTGCAGTTTACGCTGCAGAAGCTGACATGGTAAATGCCATTGTTTCTTCAGAGGTCGTCGACGGTCTGAAAATTATCGCCGTCCCTGGATTTCGCAAGCACGAGTACAAGTTGGTCTATGAGATCAATGTGAACACCATGAGTGTTACGAATGTACCGGCCAACTACAACACTTACGTCGATGCACATACCGGCGAGATCGTTTATCGAGCAAACACAGTCATGCACATTGACAACTGTCCGAAATGCAAGAAAGCAGATAAGAAGGTTCTTCCAATGGGAATGATGGCCATTTCTGGTCAAGTCGTTGCGGAGGTTCAAACAATCAATCCGTATGAAGATACGTCAATCGAACCAATTCCATTTCTAGAAGTGAATGTTGGCGGTGAGACTGTTTATGCAGATGTCAATGGAAACTTCACAACAACGACTACTGGTCCTTCGAGTGCGACAATACCATTGAAAGGACTTTGGTCGACAGTGTATACAGATGGCGTTACCCCTTCATTAACTACTAGTCTAGCTGATGGCTTTTCAGAAGTATCGTATGACGGTGAAGCAAATGTAAAAGAGCTTTCAGCCTATCGCAGTGTGAACTTGATTCACGACCACATGAAGACATATATGCCTGACTTCACCGACCTGGATTACTCGATGACGACCAATATCGATGTTGACGGTGAGTGCAACGCATTTTACGACGGAACAATTAACTTTTTCGATATCGGAGGAGGTTGCAATGCGACTTCATTGATCGCCGATGTGATCTACCATGAGTACGGACATGGAATCAATGATTTGTTTTACCAGGACAATGGTTCATTCTTTACGAATGGAGCCATGGGAGAAGGGTACGCCGACTTCTGGGGCATATCACTGTCAGGAAACCCACACGTCGGACAAGGATTTTATACCGATTCGGAGGATGGAATTCGTCGCTACGATGAAGACCCTAAAGTATATCCAGTTGACCTAATTGGAGAAGTTCACGCCGATGGTGAAATCATTATGGGAGCTTGGTATGACACACACCTCTTAATGGGTGGCGACTGGGATACTACTATTGGGATGTTTGTTGAGACCTACTATGGTCTGCAAGCAACCGCCTTCAACGGAAATGAAGGCCAGGCCTTTGTAGACGTATTGCTCGACCTGTTGCAGGCCGACGATGATGATGGTGATATTTCCAATGGAACGCCAAACGGCGTCGAGATTTTGGAAGGATTTTACATCCATGGAATTACCTTGGTTTCAAATGCTCAATTAAGCCATAACGACATCGAAGAGCATGTACAAGATGAGGAAATTGAAATCGATGCCACTTTGTTTCTCAATTTTCCATTCAGTCAGTACTTAAATGAAGCAACCGTCTACTATAAAGTGAACAATGCGACGACATGGGAAACAACAGAATTAGTAAACATTTCTGCGGCCACTTATACGGCAGTTCTACCTGCACAAGAAGCAGGTTCGATCGTCTATTATTACCTTGGCCTTTCTGATATATTCGGCGGAATAAGTGGTATTCAACCGATTGGAGCTGCACAAGAGGATCCGAATCTTCCTTACATTATTGTTGTTGGCTCTACGGTCATGATGGAACACGACAATGACTTTGCTGAAGATTTTGGTTTCTGGCAAGCAGGAGTCTCGGGAGATCTTGCGACCACTGGAGAATGGGAACTAGACACACCAGTTGGATCGTACTCGGACACACAGGACCTTTCAACCATCGTTGCCCCCAACGCTGATCACACGCCAGGCGCTGGAGAATTTTGCTATGTTACACAGAATTCATCTGTCTGGAACGCTGGTGTTGGTGAGAACGATGTCGACGGGGGCCACACGACCTTGCGATCTGCTGATATTGATCTCACAGAATACGCCAACCCCATCATTTCATACTGGAGATGGTTTGTAAACGGACCTTCAGGTGGAGCCAATCCAGGAACAGACTGGTGGTACGCTCAAGTTTCAGATGACGGTGGTGACACATGGGTGTTTGTCGAAGAAACGCGCACACAGGATATCAGCTGGAGAAGAAATGCTTTCCGCGTTCAAGACTACGTCGATATCACCGACGAATTCAAAATGCAGTTCATCGCTTCCGACTCAACTTTTATTGGACAGAATCTAGACGGAGGAAGTTTGATTGAAGCAGGTATTGATGATTTGCTGCTTTATGAAGAGGGTACTGAAACAAACATTGACGACTTGACTAAAGATTCGTCGGTAAGAGTTTACCCAAATCCAGCATCAGAATATGCATTTGTTGAAATGCACGGACATGCAGGTGAGAAGGCTCTTATACAGGTAATTGATGTCACAGGAAGAATAATTTTCTCATCAGAAGAGAAACTTTCTGGCTCTGTTACTCGTAGGAAAATTCTGACAGACACCTTCACTGATGGCATTTATCTCTTAGAGATTACGATTGGAGAAAAGAGGACGACGGAAAAAATGACCGTGAAAGGCT
>JADFAK010000018.1 GCA_015665315.1 Flavobacteriales bacterium
CAAAGACCGCGGCATTGACAATGATCAATCGAGCGAGCATCGAACGGTTGACAAACTGACTGCGTATGTCCTGAAAGACTAGATTCATGAGCTATGCAAAGTCCCTTTTTTCTGCCAGTACTTGAGGATAATAAAACCGAATAACATACCCCCCAGGTGGGCGAAGTGAGCGATGTGGTCTCCCTGGTTTCCGAAGGCTTGGAACAATTCAAAACCACCATACACTATCGCCAATGTTTTGGCTTTGACTGGAATAGGCGGGAAAAGAAGTTGCAACCTTAGATCGGGAAACAACATCGCAAATCCGATCAACAAACCGAATACGGCCCCCGAGGCACCAACCATACCACCATTTAGTAGGCCGTTCAGATCTTTGGCACTGGATCCTTCTACGTAAACATATCCCGTTCTCATGAGCTCGGCGCCTTCTCGATAAACTTGGGCAATCTGCTCAGGAGACATTAGGCTCTCTATATACTGGATACGGAAATAAACCACAAGGAAGTGAAGGGCCATTGCTCCAAAACCTGTGAGCATATAATACGCAAGAAATTTCTTAGGTCCCCAAACTTGCTCTAGCATGGTACCAAACACGAACACTCCTACCATATTAAATAGGATATGTGTAAACCCACCATGCATAAACATATGAGTTACGATCTGCCACGGGCGAAAAAACTCCGACTCAAACCAGTGTGCAGCCATGGCTTCACTAAACCAATCGCCAAGTACATTGGTCGCCAAAAACATGATCACATTGATGATCAGGATATTCTTTACAACTAGCGTTAATCTTGCTCCAAACATGCGTTATTGAAATTTTTGTAGAATCTCTTCCAAAGTAAATGTAGCAATTGTAGGTGATCCTGCTGGACAGTAATTCGGTACTTCGCAGGCAAATAGTTCGTCCACCAAATGATGCATCTCCTGCGCCGAGAGTGCCATGCCCCGCTTTATGCCAGTCGTCCGCGCCATGCTCAACGCCAGTTCCTGTCGCGGTTCTAGCTGTTGGATAGAACGTGCCTCGATGATCTGACTAATCAGACTTTCCATCAAGGCCTGTGCATTGTCGTTCTTGCTATCGGCCGGAATACCATTCACCTTGAATGTTTGTCCGCCAAAATCCTCAATATCAAATCCCAACTTCCGAATCGCCTGCAAATGCTCGTTGATAACGGTATAGTCACCAAGCGAGAGCGAGATAGTTTCTGGAAAGAGCAATTGTTGTGAAGGACCAGCTGCTGATTCGAGCCAGTGTAAATTTCGTTCGAATAAGATTCGCTCGTGTGCCAGCTGTTGATCGATAACCATCAACCCCGATTTCAGTGGGGTTACCACGTACTGTCGGTGCATTTGCAGCAATGGCTTGCGTGAATCCGAATCATCTCGACTTGCCTCGAAAAGTTTTTCCTGCTCTTCTTTCTTCTCAGGAGCCAGCACCTCGTACATCGTTTCCCAGCCCGATAGCGAATCTGTTTTATATCTACTCGCCAATCCGCCCGAACTTCCTGCTCCTACAGTATCTCTCGAACCGGTTTCCGTTTTCGGCTTTCCGCTGTCGAAAGGATTGTAATTCGGATTGATCTTTATGGTAGGTGCTTTGAATACATGATTGGGGTTGGGTGGATCGATTTTGATCGACGTTTCCTGTTCAAAGTCCAAAGACGGCGAGACATTAAATCGGCCCAAAGCTCTTCGCGTAGCGGCATGAATCACCGAATACACAGCACGTTCGTCGCGAAATTTAATCTCGGTCTTTGTGGGGTGCACATTTACGTCGATCGTCTCTGGATCAATTTCTAGATAGAGCGCGAAGAAGGGATGCATGCCTTTTGGCAAGAGTTGTTCGTAGGCCAAATTCACTGCATGATTGAAGTATGAACTGCGAATAAAGCGCTTGTTTACAAAGAAGAATTGCTCTCCTCGCGACTTGCGCGCAAATTCTGGTTTGCCCACAAATCCATCTACAGTCACAAAATCTGTAGCTTCCTCGACGGGCACCAATCGCTGATTGAATTTCTGTCCAAAAACGCCTACAATTCGCTGTCTCAAGGTCGTGGGCGGCAAGTTAAACACCTCGTTGTCATCGTGAATAAGCTGAAAGGCGACATCGGCATGAACCAGGGCTACCCGCTCAAATTCATCGACAATATGACGAAATTCAACAGCATCCGATTTGAGGAACTGTCGGCGTGCCGGCACATTGTAAAACAAATTCTTCACAATAAAAGAGGAACCTTCGTGCGTTTGGCAAGGCTCTTGCGAAATCACCTCAGAGTCGGCAATGCAAATATGGATACCGAGTTCTTCCCCGGTAAGTCGGGTCTTAAGCTCCACTTGCGCAACAGCGGCAATAGACGCCAGGGCTTCTCCACGGAATCCTTTTGTACGAATGGCAAAAAGATCGGCTGCGCTTTTAATTTTAGAGGTAGCATGTTTTTCGAAACACATGCGCGCGTCGAGTTCAGACATACCGCAACCGTCGTCTACCACTTGTATCAAGCTCCTGCCAGCGTCACGAACGATAAGCTTGATGGTCGTGCCACCAGCATCAATCGCGTTCTCGACAAGTTCTTTAACAACACTAGCTGGGCGCTGAATAACCTCACCCGCCGCTATTTGATTGGCCACCGCATCGGGCAGCAATTGAATTATATCTGACATAGATCCACCTGCATCCTACTTCACGAGCCAGAACTCCGTCCCTTCCAGCCATTTGACTGCCATGTACATGAAAATTATCATCACGGCAAGGATCAATAGCAATCTGCGATTAGCAGATCGGGAGCGGCGTCTGTACGTATTTTGCCTTTTCCAACTGCTTCTGAAGCTACCTGATCGAGGTGTGTAATCTTCCACAGCCTCACCCTTTTCACGGGCTACCTCACGTTCAATCCTACGTTTACGGTCTTCAAGTTCTTCTTTCTTGGGATCGTAATAACGCGACTTGTACGTGAATTTTCGCGGTTCGGTTTGAACATTGCGAAACATCGAGAATAATCGGGGAACACTCATAAGCAGAATACTATTTCAAAGGTAAATAAATCGGCTCAGAAGTACAGTAAAATGGTGGTTGTTTAACTAACTCAATAATCGCCGGGCTTATTATGTGGGCGATAAAATTCGATTGGGAGGGTATATTTCTCCGCGACGAGCGCAAATTATTTGCTGTAGACTTCATTGAACTTGGCCACCACCTCTTCAACAGGCCGACAATCATCGAAGAATGAAAGCAACTTCATAACTACACGCTCGACCAATGAATCGGGGCAACTTGCGCCACTTGTTACGATAATATTCACGGGCAAGGAAGAGCTCATGTAGTTCACCGATTCCACCAACTCTTCTTTGTGAATGTCCCAATGTTGGATATTTCGAGCGCTTCGCAAGTCGGCATCTGAACCGATAAAATAAGTAGGTAATTTTTCTTCGCACAGCTCGACGATATGCGAAGTATTGGAACTGTTGTAACCGCCCACGACAATCGCTAAATCGGCCTGTGCTTCTAACAAGGCTTGGGTCGCTTTTTGGTTATCGTTGGTCGCATAGCAGAGGGTATCACGTGTATCGGCAAAGTGATTTTCCTCCTCCCCATACAACTCTTTCATCGTCTGCTTCAGGTAATCTGCAATCGCCTGTGTCTCCGTCGCCAGCATGGTCGTTTGGTTCACTACCCCTACTCGCTTCAAATCCTTCGCCACATCGAAACCAGCTGAATAGCGACCGGCAAACTCGGTATAGAAGTTGGCAACATCGGTCTCTCCGGTAAGGTACTTGGCCAATGCTTTGGTTTCCTCCATGTCGCGAACAACCACTGAGGCCGCTCCTTCTTTGGCATGAGAAAATGTTGCCCGCGTCTCTTCGTGATCATTTTTTCCGTGAATGACCACGGTATATCCTTCGCTACCCAATTTATCGGACCGTTTCCACACCTTTTCTACGAAGGGACACGTGGTGTTGTACTTGGCTAGAGACACTCCTAAGTCGGCCAATTCCCTTTCAATTTCAACTGTCGTCCCGAAAGCTGGAACAATCACAACGTCTTCGGAAGAAAGTTGTGACCAGTCGATCAATCGATTGCCAGTTGTATCCATGAGGAATTTGATTCCCCTTCCTTGCAAGTCTTCGTTGACGTGTGGATTGTGGATCATTTGACTGAGTAGAAACAGCCGTTTGCCCGGATTTTCCTCCAAGGCACGGTAGGAAATCTCTATCGCATTTTCTACCCCGTAGCAAAATCCGAAATGACGGGCGAATAAGAAACGCACCGGACCGAAGTCCAAAACCGTGGGTTGCAAGTCGAGTTTTCGACGGTCGTTATCATTTCGCAATCGTTTTATTCCGGTGATAAATCCAGAACGATAGAAGCTGGGAATTTCGAATTGTTTCATGGAGTATGAATAACCGCCAAAAATAGCAATTGTTCGTCGGCAAATGTGCTTCTTTTTGACCCATCACCTCTGCTTTTTGCCCTTTTTGGCAAAATTTGGACGTGATCGTGTAGGACAGACAACTGTAAGAATCGGCTGACAAGCGTGAATGAGGACTGCAGTAATTCGAAGGAGTTGGGACATTTGCGCGCATGCGCCATCATAAAAATGTAGGGCAATACGCACACGTTCTTAGGCCAACCAAAAGAGAGAGCTAGGCGTTAAAATAACCGTGACCAATCAACTGGTCCGAACGACTAACCAAAACTTATTACCATGAAATACTTATCTCGCCTTATGCCCCTGGCCTTGCTTGCCCTCATTGCTTTTGACAGCACCGCACAAATGGAAAAAGTAATGGGCGGACTGCCTATTGTAGGACTCGTGACGCAGGAGGGTAAAAGATGTAAGGAAGCGACCATCAATGTTTACGATGGCAACCAACAAGTCAACTCATTTCAGACAGAAAAGAACGGTAGGTTTCAGTTATTGCTGCATACCGACAAATACTACACGATAGAAGTTGTGAAGGATAATTACGTGACAAAACGTGTTGCTTTCGACACCAACATGGGCAACCGACGAATACAAATTCCGGTGTACGAGTGTGATCTCGACATAGTTCCTGTGGCCTTATTCACTGGTATTGATATCGACGACTTAGACTTCCCGATGGCGATCGTGAAATACGACGAAAACAGGCGTGAATTCAACCACAGTGAGGAGTACACCTCTTATATGCGGTCGACTTACGAGGCACTACTGGTCGAAGGATTTTCTAGAAATGGAATCGCTTTGAACCAATAAAATAAGATACCAAATAACCAACTATACCAACGTTTACCAAAAAATACGATTGAAAAAACAAAAGTGAAAGGTGCGAGTAATAGGTTAGCAACAATCTTCGCTGGGGAAACTCAGCGGGGATTTTGCTTTTTAAGGCACTTGGAAATTTATTGATCTACACCCAGACAAATACGCGCATACTCCTCCAGCTTATCTTTTCGATCGGCTTTGAGGATTTTTTTGATTTCTGCCGACTTGGCACATTTGGCTTCACGGGCTTGGTGGGCTACGGCTTTGAGTCCTTGGGCGTGCAGTACGACTGGATCATTTTCTTTTTCGTGGTTGATCTGATATAGCGCAACGCCATGTAAAAAGGTAAAGAATAGATCTTCATTTTCCTCGATAAAGAGCATACAATCGGTACTTACGTCAACGGTAAGATCCGGCGCACCGCTGAGCCACAGAATGACAAAAGCATTGAGTTCATCTCGGGTTTCCACGCACTCATCTTTGGGGGTTTTCACCAGCCACGACAGGCACTTTTTCACCAAAGCTTTATGCTCAGAATAATGAGCTGCTTCGGTGAGAACCAACTCTTCAGGAACATGAGGGGCATTGCACTGCGCTTCGACGGTTGCAGGAAAAGCGACCATCAAAAGAAGCATGACGATTCCTCCAATTAGTACACTAGCTTTTCGTTGAACTCGATTCCACATTTTTTCAATTCTCTCATGACAGGACCGTAAATATCCTCTTCTACTGGGATGCACAGTCCTTTTTTGGTTATTCCCCCACGGAGGATTTGTTCGCAAGCAATGGCAACTGGAAGTCCGACCGTCTTGGACATGGCGGTCTCACCATTTTCATCGCCAATGACCACCATAGAGGCGTTCATTTCGTGCTTGGAATCCCCCAGGCTATAATTGAATCGATGCCACATGACGATCATATCCTTATCTCCTTTTTCCAGGCTCAGTTTCTGCTCTAGCTTACGCTGTAAAATTTGCGCTGGCGTTCCTTCCTTCATGCCAATATTCTCGTTCTCAAAAAATCCTAGCCACTTGATTTTTTCGAATACTTCATCGCTCATCGGAATCTGCAAACGCAACTTCTCTTCCAGGGGCATCACTTGATCGTACGAAAGGAAACTATTCATAAAAGTACGCCATGTCAGGTTGGCACAGTCATCTACTTGATAGGTATCATCGGTCATTCCCATTTGCACAAAAACGTTCCACGACTCGCAAAAACCTTTTCGTCTCAAGGTTCCACGGTACAAGGTAGGAACATCCTGCATGTTGTAGGTTTCTTTGTAGCTCAGAGAATCGCGATTGGCATAGCCTTCGAACTCGCCGTATCCTTCTATCTCTATCGGACGCAAGCGTGTGAATAGTCGGTTGTACGGAATGTACTTATACTGCCCCTCTTGCACAAATCTAGCGGCTCCGCCTTGTCCGGCCAACACCACGTTTCTCGGGTTCCAGGTGAATTTATAATTCCACGGATTGTTGTCACTTTCCGGGGCTATTAGTCCGCCAGTAAAAGATTCAAAACGCTCCATTTTACCCCCCTTCGCTTTGATCTCATCGATCATCATCATGGCGCTCATGTGATCGATACCCGGATCGAGGCCAATTTCGTTGAGCACAAGAATTCCCGCAGCATTGATGCGATCTTCCATGGCTTTTAATTCGGGAGAAACATAGGAAGGAGTAATAACATTCTTCCTTAATTCGATGCAATCTTCAATGATAATCGGATGAAAACGCGCAGGCAGCATCGACACAACTAGGTCGGCCGCTTCCAAGTGCGGACGGCGGGCAGCGCTATCAAGTGCATCAAAATGGATAGCTTCTCCGCGGGGATTGCCTCCTATTTTTGCCTTCGCCAAATCGGCGTTGGCGTCATTCACTTTCACCAGCAAATCCAATTCTTCACTGCTCTCAAGCAATCTTCGAATCAACGAAGTACTTGACATTCCTGCTCCTAATATTAAAACACTCTTGCTCATCCTACACACTTTTCTTGGGCATTTATCCCGATTGTTTTGGGCCCTAAATTAGGCCGCGTCAAAGATAGAAAAGCCTTTAAGGAATATGGGCAAACAAGAGAGAACTAACTCCAGAGATTTCCACAATAAAAAAACCGCCTTCCAATCTTTAGCGAAATGGAGGCGGCCTTTTGTTGGCGAATAATGCAATTTCTACTGGATGTACTCCTTGACTACTTTGGTCACACCACAGAAATTCAGTACAATCTTATCTTCTACATCGAGATCAAAGAACTCACGATGTCCGACTAAGAACACGATAATATCGGCTTCTTCCATTGCTTGTGCATAGGGATACAAATCAATTCCTTGGAAGTGCTTGATATTCGGCTCAACCGGAAGAATTTCAAATTCATCGGCTGTGAGGAGCTCAGAAACCAATTTCAAAGCAGGCGACTCTCGCAAGTCATCGATGTCGGGCTTAAAGGCCAATCCCATGCATGCTATTTTAGGTAGTCGTCCATTTTCGGCTTGAAATTTAAAGGCCGATGAACGAATCTTTTCGAGTGCCCACTCAGTCTTGTAATTGTTGATTTCACGACTTTGGCGAATGATCTTCGCTTCTTCGGGGAAATCCGAAACAATAAACCACGGATCTACGGCAATGCAATGTCCGCCCACACCAGTTCCCGGGCTCAAAATATTCACACGGGGATGGCGGTTGGCCAAGTCGATCAATTCCCAAACGTTGATGCCTGCTGTGTCACAGATCATCGACAATTCATTTGCGAATGCGATAGAATTATCACGCGAAGAATTTTCTACAAGCTTGCACATTTCGGCTGTACGCGCATTTGTTTTATGCAGTTTTCCTTTGACGAATTGACGGTAAAAAGCAATGGCATGTTGCGTTGATACTTTATCCAAACCACCGATCACACGGTCGTTGTGCTCCAACTCATAAATGACATTTCCAGGGAGGACACGCTCTGGGCAATAGGCCAAATACAGGGCACCTTTCAATTCAGGGCGTTTGCTCCAAATGAACTCGGCCATCTTTTCGGTAGTACCTACTGGGCTTGTGGACTCCAGTATTACCAAGTCGCCTTCCTTCAATTTAGGGCAGAGCATTTCGGTCGCCTTGAGGACGTATGAAATATCTGGTTCGTAGTCCCCTTTAAAAGGAGTTGGCACGGCAATGAGGTAGACATCGGCCTCACATGGCTGGGTATCTGCTATAAGGTAGCCACGTTCGACGCAATTCTTGACCAATCCATCCAGGTCTGGCTCAACAATATGGATTTCTCCTTTGTTGATTGTATTGACTACGTCTTTGTTGACATCTACTCCGTGTACTGGAATCTTTTTGCTGGCTATCAATGCGGCTGTCGGGAGACCAATGTAACCCAAGCCCATCATTACCACTTTTTGATCGTTTGTTGTCATGAGATTGCTTTCAATTATTTGCAGACAAGATTACTGCGGGCAGCTAGAAAGGTTTGTAAGTCACCTTCCACACCTGCCCGTTGATTTGTCTGATAGATACATTTGCTTTATGCTTAATTATTGACCAAGATTCCTTGCTGGCGCATTTCTTCTTCTTCCACTTGTTTAATGAAATCGACGATTCTCTCCGAGGCCTTTCCATCGCCGTAGGGATTGATCAGACGGCTCATTTGCTCGTAGCGATCGGGGTTGTGCAAGAGGTCCTTCGTCTCGTTCACGATTTTCTCTTTGTCGGTCCCCACGAGAATCACTGTCCCCGCGCTCACCGCCTCTGGACGCTCTGTCGTAGTACGCATAACTAAGACTGGTTTACCTAGTGAAGGCGCCTCTTCCTGGACTCCGCCTGAATCGGTGAGGATAATATCACACATGTCCATCAACCAAATGAATGAACTATACGACAAAGGCTTTACCAAATGAATGTTCTTGCAATCGCTCAACAGGTCGTAAACAGGACCTTGCACGTTGGGATTCAGGTGAACAGGATACACGATTTCCACATCTTCTGTATCGGCAATTTCACGTAGAGCCTTGCAGATATCCAAGAAACCTTGTCCGTGATTTTCACGGCGGTGACCTGTTACCAAAATGACTTTCTTCGAGAAGTTAACTTTGAATTTCAGCTCGGCTATTTCCTCGTTATCGGGTGTGTTTTTTACAATCTCCAATCCCTCATACAAGGCATCAATGACCGTATTTCCCGTCACTATTATTTTCTCGTGAGCGACATTCTCTTTTAGGAGATTCGCTTGTGAGGTACTCGTAGGCGGAAAATGCCAATCGGCAATCGATCCCGTAATACACCGATTCGATTCTTCAGGGAAGGGCGCCCACTTATTCCAGGTTCTCAATCCAGCCTCAACATGGCACACTTGCGCTTGGGCATACATCCCAGCAATTGCTCCTGCCATCGTCGTCGTGGTATCGCCTTGCACAAAAACGTACTTGGGTTTCACTTCGTCCATTACATCGCGCAATCCGAGGAGTACGTCTCCAGTCAGACTGATCAGGTTTTGGTTGGGCTTCATCACATCGAGGTCGAAATCAACTTTGATGTCGAAGAATTCCATTACAGAATCGAGCATTTCACGGTGCTGACCGGTCACTGCTACTTTTGTGTCGAACCAATCGCAAGCTCTAAAAGCCTTGATGATCGGTGCCATCTTTATTCCTTCCGGACGTGTGCCGAAAATGAATAGTACTGAGGGTTTATTCATGTCCATAGTCTTATACGATTAAAGAGTTTTGAGAATAATTTTTGTCTGCGTGTATATTCATAATACCCCCTGTAAGTATCCTTGAAACTCACTGAGGCTTCTGAAAAATCGTTGAGGATCGAGTACATTTTGGGCAGGCGTTTCTTTTGCCACAACTCGTTCATTTCCTTGACGTACTTCATCTTGGTAAACCCGTTTCGGGATACGATGAGGTTGACATCGGTATATTTTGAGATCACATAATAATCTGCGACTACGCGCAAAGGAGGAGAGTCGATAATGATATAATCGAAGTAGTCCCGGAGCTGACGAATCAATTCTTCCATGGGAGCTGAGCCTAGCATTTCTGCAGGATAGAGCGATGACGGTCCGGCAGCAATCATGCGTAAATTATCATGGTCTGTTTCAAGCAGCACATCTTCAATACTGGCCTTGCCGTTTAGGTAAGTGCTCAACCCGAGATTGTTGTTGTGTCTTAGGTAATTAAAAAGCATTGGCTTGCGCAAATCTCCGCCTATCACCACGGTACGATAGCCCGCCATAGCAAATGAACAGGCCAAGTTCGCAGCGAGAAAAGACTTCCCCTCGCCCATAATGGCAGATGTAAATCCAATGACCTTGTCCTCCCCTTCGTTAATCTTGTATTGTAAGTTGGTCCGCAGCGTGCGAATGCTCTCGGCGACTTGGGTTTTGGGGCCCCGTAGCAGCGGCACATCCTCGCCCGAATTGTTGTGGGCAACATTCCCCAAGTAGGGGATTCGAAGGGCTCGCTTGAAATGACTCTCGCTGGTGATTTTATTTTGAATCATCCCTTTGACCACAACAATGACAACTGGAATGATAAGTCCGAAAATAGTATAGAGTACGTAGGTAAAACCGGCATTCGGACTACTCGGTCCATTGCCGATCAATTGAGCATAGTCCAACACTTTATTGTCAGAAATATTAGAAGCCAAGGCGATCGCTGCCTCCGCACGTTTCTCCTGAAGATATTTATAGAGTTGATCATTCAAATTGAATTTTCGTTCGATATTAATCAAGTCGCGCTCGTTCTTGGGCAGTCGGCTCACCATCGCCATCGACTGGTTGATGCCCTTTTCCAATTCTCCTAAGCGAATCTCATTCGAGCTTATCAAGCCGTTCACATTTTCTATTACGGTATTCTGCGTCTTTTCAATTTTAGAATTCACCTTCATGAGCGAAGGGTTCTTGGCCTGAGAATTATATTGCAGAGCCGATTTCTCTTTACCCAAGGAATTCATCTCTTGCAGGAGATTGGTCAGGAGGGGATCGTTGATTCCAATAAGCGACGGAGCCACGAGGGTATCCATCACGGCCGTTTTGGTCACATAGTCCAGTAGGTATTTGTAGTACCTCTGCGAGGTGAGTAATGAGGCTTTCTCCTTTTGGAAAGCCTCCAAGTTGTTGAACGCTTTACCTGAAGCGAAATCCAGGTTCATCACTTTCTCCGAAGATCGAAATGACTCTAGTTGAGACTCGGCGTATTGAAGTGAATCCCCGATCATGTTCAACTGGCGATCGATAAATTTGATCGTACTCGTCGCCATGCGATTTTTGTCTTCTAGTCCGCATGTGATATAAGCATCGCACACTGCATTGACATAGGTAAGTGCCTTCTCGCGGTTCATTTCCGTGACGCCTACGACAATGATAGAAGCAGTCTTATTCAAGGACTTGACTTGTGTCTTTCCCTTGTATTTGATCGTTTGTTCGTTGCGATCATTGATTTTAAAAAACAGCTCGACATCTTGGTGGGCGTCAAAATATTCCGGACGCTTGTCTATGCGAAAACTGAAATAATCGTGTTTGACGGTTTCACCGTAAAAGTATTTTCCTTCAAACTTGAACTCTTCGAGAATCTTCGGGGAAGTTTGCTCTGTAGAAAAATCAAATGTTTTAAAATCCTTCGCACTTACCTTGATAGAAAAGCTCTCATCGTCGATTCTGGCCAAGTGAAAATTGGCCTTTACTAGTTGAGCTACTGAAGTGTCAAGAGTCACCCGAATGGGATACTTGGTATACCACTCGATAGTTCGAACTTTTCCTTTGGTGTAGTAGGTGACATCAAAGTCTAGATTTTTTAGCGTCCGGTTGATGACATTTGTCGACTTGATAACACCGATTTCATTTTCAATATTGGCGAATGCCGAGAACATTTGCAGACCTTCAAGCAAATTCTCCGCGCCCTGCATTTTATTGTCGGAATCACGAATGAGCAATTGCGCCTGGGCCTCATAAGTTCGATCGGCAAAGCGTACTTCCCAGACTCCCAAGGCAATGAACAAGGGCAAGATCAAGACGAATAACTTCCAGTGGGAAACAATTCGCTTGACCGTCGTTCCGATGTCAATGCCGTCGTTTTGTTCGCTATTTTCTTCTAATTCAGCCAAGTTATGGGGTTGCGAAATTGTAAACCAGTAGGCCGAAAGTGAGCAGACCAGTAATGAGTTCGATATTGGATTTATTCAAATTGAATGTCCTTGCCTTGGTGGGTTCGACGTAAATGAGGTCATTGGGTTTGAGGAAGTAATAATCGCTTTCCATCAAATCGGCCCGTGTTAAGTCGAGCATTACAACTGATGTTCCCGACTCACTTTCACGAATGAGCTTAATGGACTTTCGGTTGCCGTAAACCGTGAGATCTTTTGCCATACCGATTGCCTGAAACACCGTGAGTTTGCTATCGTAGTAATACTTCACACCGGGGTCTTTCACCTCTCCCAATACGGTCACTTGGTAGTTGGAGAGCTTTACGCTGACTGTAGGATACTTCACATAATCGGCCAAGAGCAGTTCGATGATATCGGCTATTTCCTTGGTGGTTTTCTCTTTGACCTGCACATCGCCCAATAGTGGCAAAGTGACAAAGCCAAAATTGTCGACCGTGTAGCTATTGAAGTAGAGTGATCCTTTTGGATCGGTGATGTTGATGCTCGTTTGATCTTGATTGATGAGATCAGTGAGCTCACCATCGAAGGAGTTCATCTTAATAATGAGGTTGTCATATGGCTTGATGCGGTATTCTTCGACGCGGTAATTTTCATACGCGATGAGGGTTTGTGCATCCTGCAAATAGGCCATATCTCGGTGACGCACACACGAGCTGAGCAGAAGGACTGGCAGTACTATTATCAGAAACTTTTTCACTTATTTACCTGTGGACGAGCATCTAACCTGACATCAGGCAGAGCCGCACACGAGGATCAAAAGTATCTGTAGAGCTTGGGCTAGACTATAAGATGGAGGATGAAGGACATGTCAGATTTAACGAAGCAAGTAGTCGGCTTGCCCACATCATGTCCATAAAAAAGAGGCCATCTCTTTCGAAATGGCCTCTTTGAATATCATGTTATTCCCATGTTACTCACATGGAATTCCGTACAGAGGAAGTATGATCGTGATCAAGTCGAGCGTTCCAACAATTCCATCGCGATCGACATCCCCAATGCAATTTGGTCCCATACACCCGTAATCTCCTAAGAAGATTAGCAAGTCGGAAATGGTACGCTGACCGTCATTGTTGAAGTCGGCCAAACAAGGAGCATCGGTAAAGTCGCACAATCCGTCATAATCACCGTCGGTATAATAGCTTTCAGCACGATTGAACGCACCGACACCAATATACTCACCCATGATTCTACCAGGCAGGTCATCGCAAGGCGGGTGAATTCCACCCCAAATTCTCGACAATCCAGACTCATCGGCTGCATCGTAATAGGTAGCCCATTGGAGTGTTACATCTACACTTGGACCATCTTCAAAGACGAGAAACTCGTCGGCTGTGGCCACGAACTCTCCCAAACCACCAGGGAAGTATTCATCTCCGGTAAACATGGTGAGTACTTCGGCGGCTGCGCGTGAGAAGGTTGAGTGTCCTGACACATATCCCGCAAAAGGTGGAGTCACAAACGAAGGTCGCTGATAGGGCTCCCAGTTTTCAGCAAGGATCCAATCTACACCCGCCTCGTCGACATCGACATTGACGATATAAGTATGGCCTTTCCATGCGTAGAGTTTTATCTTGTCTACATTTTCATTCGAAGGTCCTGCCAAGGGATCTCCCACTGTAACCAATTCGATGTATCCTGGAATCAATGGCAATCCAGCGGGATCGTAATTTGGCGATCCTGGCTCACTACTTTGTCCAAGATCGGCCATTGCACGAATAGCGGATACAGGTCGCAAGTAATCGTACCATCCCTTGATGCCCCAAGCAGTTACGGCACAATCATGCATTGCGCCACCCATGGCTAGGTATCCCTTTACATCCCATTCCAGATCGTCCAGCACATCCCCTTCGCCTTTGTATTTCTTTTCTACATCTGGGTGATCGGATACATAGTTCATCAAAGTAAACCAGTGTCCTGGAGGTGTTTCCGAATCCGGACCATCTGCCCAGAATTCGGCAAGTACTCTCGCATAATCTCCACGAGGGACCATGTTTGGAGTATATGGCGAGCCTGTTTTCGGATTGATCGAATGACCACTGCCAGCAGTTCCTCCATTGATCTGATCGTAAAAAGTTGGGTAATCGGCCAAAGCCGCTGGAATCGTTGGGCGATTTCCAATCGACGCAGGAGAAATATCCCACATCACGCCGTCGGTCGGATCAAGATGCGAAGACCAAATACAGTCCATGGCAAATCCCCACTTATAAAATTCAGAGTTACCTCCGCCATCGGCTTGTAGGTATGGAGGTGAACCTGGATCGTGGTGAACCTCGTAATCAAATCCGTCGCGAGTATAAGTTACCATATCGGCAGGATCAAGGGCAAACGAAGTTACCTGTCCCCACTCAGGCCCTAAAAATTCTGGTGTCTCACCTGGAATTTCATTTCCACTTTGGTCAATAAAGATATCCAAAGTCAAAGGCTGCCACCTGTTGTAATCGGCAATATCTGGATTTCCAGGAGCCTCAACAATAAGGGGTGGGTTAATAGGTGAATAAGACGTATTAACGTACTGGTTGGCCTCATTCGAACCGTCTTGCAATCCAAAGTCGATCACACATTGCGCAATGTAATTTCCAAGCGCTGCCGCCGAACCAGTTGAATAATCTTGCGACACAAAAGAAGGATCCATTCCTTGCGCTGCGATATGCACATCATATCCTTGCTGAAGCAACGCCGCATTCGGAGAGTTGGCAAACCTGTGTGACAATAATCTGTACGAAGCAAATGTAATAGCCGTGTCTCGAGCTGCGTCTATGTCGGCCGGCATGGTGATTCCGTCAAACAGACAAGTAAATCCGTCCAAGGTTTCGCCTAGGAGTACTGGGCAACTTCCTGTGTCATAAACAGACCATGCATCCCACATGGCCATAGAGACGTGGAATAGGTTACGTGCGTGTACGGTAGGACGAGCAAAATCTTTTCTAATCGACTCCAACAACATCTCATTCCATTGACGAGCCACCGACATATCAAGGCCAACTACAGGATACTCGATATCTGGAGCACATCCTGGGTCGGGGTTTGTCGGACAAGGGTCGCAAGCATCGGGCAGACCGTCCAAATCGTAATCGGCAGAACTCACAACGAGGTCGCAGTTATTCGACATAAACACGCCGTAACCAGCGCAACCGCCCGTTACGAAGTCCTGAGCACCATCATTATTAATGTCCATCCAAGCCATGTCATAACTATTGTCTGACCAATCGTACAAAGTGCTACCATACGGATCACTAAACGTTCCGCCATCGTTTCGGAAAATCGCCATTCGACGACTTGAGTTACATGGGGGGATATCAACGTCCACATCCGAAATGGCAATATCAAGATCACCGTCCAAGTCCAAATCGGCAGCATGGACATTTCCTCCAAATCCACCAACACTTCCGTAACTCATCGTTTGTGAAGTGTAGGTAACGGAAACGTCAGGAACCACCGACGTAATGGTTCGAACATAATCGAATCCATCGTCCACAACGTACACGTCCAGCTGTCCATCGTTGTTGAAGTCGGCCACCTCAATCATATAAGGTGATCCCGGCGCAATGTTTTGCCAATTGGTAAAGTTACCTGTACCGTCATTGAACATGATGATCACACCCGCCGAGTTCCATGGGGATACACTATAGAGTGTCGTTACTTTGATTACATCGTTGTCGCCGTCGTTATCAATATCGTGAATTTGAACGGCCGTTCCGAAAGCAGAATTCCTTAGGTTGCCCAAGCGGGCAGGACCTTCAGATGTAAAGTTTCCAGTTCCATCGTTGATCAATAAAAAGTCTTTGGCTGTACCACCGCCTGAATTCACTTTGTAGTTTACAAAGTAAAGGTCCATAGCGCCATTGCCCGTGATATCACCTCCCCATACGGCACATATAAGCGGGGTATCGTCAACAAGTGTTGGAAAACGTGTGGCCGACTCATCAACTAAACCAAGCCAGTTTCCGCCTCCATCATTTCCCATATTTCTATAGTACTTCGGCTGCTGCGCAAATGTATTGGCAATAACTACATCTTCCCAACCATCACCGTCGAAGTCGCCGACAAAGACGTCACGCGCAAAAGAGGCGCCTGAAATAAACTCGGGAGCATACAGGGCCGTCTGGTCTTCAAGAACGCCATTGACGTTCATCAAGAGGAGATCCGAACGCTCTGGTTCTGTAGAATTTGAAAATGGTTGTTTTCTAACAACAATCAAATCGGTCCAACCATCCTGATTCAGGTCGGCAGCCCAATGATCTTTCTCTTCACCATCACTGTTGGCTACAGAAGTTAGAACTAATCTCGTATCCGTTTCATCGGTAAATTCAAGCCACTGGGCTTGGGAAGTTAAAGCGAGAAATGTAAAGCAAGACATGCTGAAAGCACAGACTAGAATAGCCCTTGCGTTGGTAAAAGCGCGGTTAAACATGATAGACAGGTATTGTAATCGTTAAGGTATTGCACCCCACAAGGTAGGAATAAATTTGCGAATAGCAGACAACCATGCCCCAGTAAAATGCCAAAAGGCGCGCGCCGCCACTCTTTTTTTTGCAGACAATAAAAGCTGATTAAAAGGTCAGGCTCCGGTCAAAACCGCGATAAACTCTTCTTTGCGTCTTCGAGCGACAAGCACCTCCGACCCATCTTCCATGAGCACATACCCCCCATCTTCCTTCATGTACTTTTTGACATAATTCAAGTTCACGATATGCGACTGGTGTGTGCGGAAAAATCGAGAAGTTGGCAAAATGAGTTCGTACTCTTTGAGCGACTTAGGCACAGTAATTTTTTCACCAGACACCAGGAAGAAGTGTGTGTAATTGGAATCAGACTCCAAACGCATGATATTTTCCAGTTTGACAAAAGTAAGTCCCTCTTGCGAGGAGAGGGTAATCCGATCAAACTCCTGCTTCCCTTTGTTCTCCATCAGGCCTTGGAGCTTGGCCGAGTTGTCATCTTTACCCACGTCAACTTTACTCACCGCCTCAATCAACTCATCCGGATCGATAGGTTTGAGCAAGTAATCAATCGCCGAGTATTTAAACGCCTTGATGGCAAATTCATCAAATGCCGTCGTGAAAATCACCGTAAAATTCGGATTGCGCACTTTTTCCAACAAGTCAAAGCCCGTCCCGTCATCCATCTGGATATCCAGAAAAACCAAGTCTGGCTCCTGAGACATAATCTTCCGATAGGCATCTTGCACCCCATCGGCTTCATCGATGACTTCTACTTTAGGACAGTACTGATTGACAAAAATCTGCAAGGTCTTCCGTGCATCTTCTTCATCGTCAACTATTATCGCGCGAATCATTTTGTTGAGTTTGGAGCTGAAAAGTAACTTAATTTTTTGGAGACGGGAAAAAGAACGCACATTTCCAGTTGCAGTCATTTCGATTGAAATCTGTCTAATACCGTTCAGCAATGATAGACTTCAACTGCTCTAGATGCCTATTTTAATTGCGAACACCACACAGGCAACTCCACGCCAAAAATGTCAATTTCAAACCGGTTGTGCCGATTGCGCCACTCGTTCAATATTATTACTATATTAGAACTCGACATTACTAAAACAATTGTTTGAACAAGTGAAAAGAAGCTTTCTACAAGCAGCACATCTCGATTGAAAAGTGCAAACAATTGAACTGCCCGAATTAAAAGCAACATTTTAGAAGAAAAAACCTCACCAGCGCAAACTGATGAGGCTAAGACATACGCACAGATTTTTCACTTCGGTAAAAATAAAAAAGGAGGTAGGCCTATGAACTAGTAAAAGTAGTGGTTTCTTGTCACAGTAAGGTGATTTGCTGGGATAAACCGAGGTTGGCACTTGTCCTTCAACAAGCGCGAAATCAAAATAAAAAAACAATTTCATTTTCTTATGAATGCTTTCTTCCGTCTTTCTTTGGTGGTTTTGCTACTGAATACAGTTTCAATTAAAGCTCAGAATTTAGTGCCAAATGGTTCTTTTGAGGAGTATGTGGATTGTCCGACAGCATTAGACATGTTGGGCACGCATTGTGTGGGTTGGTTTAGCTCTAGGGGTACCTGTGATTATTTCAATGGTTGTAAAAGTACTTGGGGAGTTTCTGTACCAGCGAATGTTGCTGGCTATCAAGAGTCGCTATCGGGAGGAGCTTATGCTGGATTTGTTTCAACTGATGTGCCTGAATTAAGCTATCGAGAACAAATGAGCACCGAACTAACCCAACCTTTAACTATTGGGCTAACCTACTATTTTTCCATGCATGTGAGCAATGGACAAGTCTTAGAGCAAAGCACGAACAAAGCCGCGAATGGTCAAGGTGCATATTTCACTACAATTAAGCATAGTAGTATTTGGGATGATGATCCAATCGACAATCCAAGCCCGATATTGAACAATCCCCCAATTATTAATCTTGATGTGGTGAATGATTCTACGAACTGGGTTCAGATTAAGGGCAGCTTCATCGCAGACTCAGCATATACTTACGTTGTTATTGGTGCTTTCTTAGATGAGAAAAACATTCAAGCAGTTAATGTGACAGGCGAAGGGCCGTTTGAGAACAACGGCGAAGCATATTACTATGTGGATGAAGTCAGACTAAGTGTTGATTCTATGTACGCTTGGCAAAGTCTGCCAACACATATTCCACATCAACTGTTGTCTGAATTCAGCATTTATCCTAACCCAGTCACCGATATTCTCACAATAACTATGGAAAGGAAAATTAAGTCCATTCAAATTATTGACTTAAACGGAAGCGTTGTATCGGATCATTCTGACAACTATCAAAAACAAATAGTGATAGATGTCAATCAACTTCCTATAGGCCTATATTTTATAAAGATTACAGATGAGATGGAAGGAAGCTATCTTAAGAAAATGATCAAATTTTAGATAATCATGACAACCAAAACATACAACATATTATGGACGGCTCTGCTAGTTTTATGCTGCTATATCGGTTCTAGTCAAGTTTCAGAACTCGATAACAACTCTTTCTTCTCAGCCGACTACTTGGGCTGGGACAATAACACCACCTTCGACCTCAACGTCAAACACGAAGGAGACAGAAACATCAACTGGCACACCTCCAACCTCCCACGAATGCGCCTCACAAACACAGGCCTCCTAGGCTTGGGAATCACAACTCCCCAAAACTGCTTTCATATCCATAATGCAGTTGGAGCAGGGATTAATTTGACAACAAATGGCACTGGTAGCGGCGCAGGTGATGGTATGACCCTGTCATTGGACAATGTATCACTTCATTTCAGATTACGAGAAGACATGCCTATGAGATGGTCCACTCAAAATCTGGAGAGAATGACACTCACGAATATAGGCTGGCTTGGACTCAATATAACGAATCCAGTAGCCTTACTCAATTTCGAAGATGGTGCCGTAGTTTTTAACGGCACAACAGGTGCCAATCCCGACTACAACGCAGCTGGAACTAGAATGATGTGGATTCCTGAGCAAGGCGCATTTCACATGGGCATGGCTTAGTGTGTCGGGATCTTCATTGATAATTTTTGTTTAGCACATAAATCATCACTCGACATACTCCGTTCCACATAGAAAAAAAAACACCTATTTATTCCTCTACGCTCTTCCTCTTGAATTTAATAAAGCAAAAGACATATAAATTCGACTCCTGATTCATTTGTTTACATAACAAATCGGAATCCCCCTTCCTACTCCACCCTTATCTTCACCTCAACCTTCGTCCCCAAAACTTCCCCTTTCCTATCCTTAATCTCCTCAATTTTCACCTGGCGGTCTTTGCTTCCTTCGTCCAACATCTGAAGTCGCTTTTGGGTGATGGTCATGCCCACCGATTTGTGCAGTGAGTCTCCCTTCTTTTGCTTCTTGCTCTGCTCAATACCTATACCGTTGTCGGTCACGGTGGCCAATAAGTACTTGCCTTTGAGCATATAATACAAGTTGATTTTCCCCTGCGAACGCTTTTGCGACATGCCGTGAATAATGGCGTTTTCCAAGTAGGGTTGTATCAACAAGGGCGGCAGGTCAATGAGGTGGGTTTCGATGTCTTCGTCGACGACGATTTCAAAGTCAAACTTGTCCTTGAAGCGCATTTTCTCTAGCTCCATATACAACTGCAGCGAATCGATTTCTTCCTGCAAGGTGATCATTTGCGCTCGCGCGTTATTTAACATAGCGCGTATCAATCGAGAGAATTTTGCCAAAAACCGATTGGCCTTGTCGTTCTCGTTGCTCGCAATGTAACTTTGAATCGAATTGAGTGAATTGAAAATAAAGTGCGGATTCATTTGTGCCTGCAGTGCCGTGCGTTCCAAATGGGCCAATTTCGCATCCATGATCGCTTCCTTCCTGCTCTTGTTCAAGTAAAAACGAAACAACAGATAGATTACGAAGGCCAACAACAATGCCAATAAAACGACAAACCAGAACTGTGTATACAGTTTGGTGTTTTGAATTTCCACTGAAACCTGACCCAAACGATCCCAACCACCATCGGCATTCTGCACCTCTAAAATCAAGGCATTTCCCGCACTCAATTCAAGGTTGGCATCGGCCGCATTGAGATAAGTCCACGTGCTATCTCCTTGACTGCGCATGCGTACGTCCTGAGTTAGGGCAGTCAAGCCAAAACACAACATGACAACTACTAGAATATGTTTTCTCATTGTTCTTACAAATATAGCAATGAGACAAAGGAAACTGGCCTTGATTTTGAGAAATAGACTTTACTTTTTAAGAAATAGAAATAGATTTTAGGAAATAGAAATAGACTGAGGCTAGAACTTCGAACCTCCTGCTTCAGCCTAGTGCAAAGCCTCGTATTTCTGAAGCTAATTATCTAAAATGTATTTCTATTTCTCCTTCTCTTCCCTCACCCTAAGAATCTTGCCTACCTTTGTCGCCTGTTTTTTAGCTCATGGAATTCCACACTTTCACTCTCCCCAACGGCATCCGTTGTATTCACAAAGAAACTACCCGTGAGGTGAGTCATTGCGGACTTATCGTCAACGCTGGTTCGCGCGATGAACGTGACGATGAACAAGGGCTTGCTCATTTTATTGAGCACTCGATTTTCAAGGGCACCAAGCGACGTAAAACATTCCATATCCTGAACCGATTGGATCGCGTAGGCGGTGAGATCAACGCATATACCACCAAGGAAGAAACGTGGGTTTACGCTTCCTTTCTCAACACCCACTTCGAACGAGCTGTTGAATTGATCGGAGATATTTGCTTCAATTCTACGTTTCCTGAAAAGGAAATTGAAAAGGAAAAAGACGTCATCATCGACGAAATCAACTCCTACCTCGACAGTCCGTCTGAAATGATTTTCGATGAATTCGAAGACCTTATCTACGAAGGACACCCGCTTGGTGTGAATATTCTAGGGACCGAACAAAGTGTCAAGAGGTTCACTCGAAACGATATTTTCAATCTGGTGGGCCGACGATACACGGCCGACAACATGGTGTTCAGTTCGGTTGGCAATATGTCGATCGAAAAGGTGAAGAAGCTGGCCGAAAAGCACTTGGGGCATTTCGAATCGAAAGGTTTAAATGATGTCCGCAAGCCATTTACCACCTACGTTCCTCGCGAAGTCGAAGAGATCAAGAATGTCTTCCAAACACACTGCATTATCGGCTCCGAGACTATGGGAAATGACGATGATCGGAAGATGACCTTGGCTTTGTTGAACAACTACTTGGGCGGACCAGCCATGAACAGTCGGCTTAGTCTCTCGATTCGTGAAAAACACGGCTACACCTACAACATCGAATCCAATTACACAGCCTACAGCGAAACAGGAAACATTCAAATCTACTTGGGAACCGATCCTAAATTCCTTGACAAAACCCTGAAATTGGTCGACAAGGAATTGCAGTTGCTTCGCAACAAGAAATTGGGTACGACACAACTCCGCGATGCCCAACAGCAAATGATCGGTCAGCTCGCACTTTCCCAAGATAGCGGCGTAGGCACCATGCTCGCGCTGGGAAAAAGCTATATGCTCTACGACCGAGTCGATCCACTTACTGAAGTCTTTGCTCGCATTCAACGCATTACGGCTGAAGACATCATGGACGTTGCCAACCAGGCCTTCGATCCCAAGAGATTGAGTAAGTTGGTGTATCGAGCTGAAGAATAGTCTTTCTTCTCAGAATTCGCACGCACATTTTCCTAATTTTACCACATGAAACTCACTCCGCTTTCTTTCTCGGGAAAGGTTGTAGCTGTGTATGCTACGCTCGATCAAACTGATTTTCTCACGGGAAAAGTCGACCAACTTGAACTCGATTTCGAAGGGATTCCAGGAGATCGCCATTACGGTTTTTTGAAAGATGCGGTAGGTAGGGATTCGCATTACAAGCGCGGGACAAAGATTCGGAACAACCGCCAGTGGTCGGCCGTTTCAATTGAGGAGCTCAAAACAATTGCTGGCCGACTCGAAATCCCGCAACTTGAAGCAGAGTGGATAGGCGCCAATTTACTGCTCGAAGGAATTCCGAGTTTCAGTCAGCTGCCACCCTTTACCCATCTTCGATTTTACCGCGATGGCCAACTGCAGGCAACACTCACCGTTTCAGAACAAAATATGCCTTGTCGATTTCCTGACCGACTCATCGAGCAACATGCTGAAGGCAAACCAGCCATGGGATTCGCGAAAGCGGGTTTAGGTCTGCGCGGACTGGTAGGCTGGGTCGATCAAGCTGGTGTAATCCTCCCCGGCGATGAGGTACGTTGTGAGATTACTCCTGAAGGCAAGCAACTCATGCCCGCCTAGTTCATTCTTCCCAGAAAGGACATTTGCCGAAGGCTAAAAAAATCACCTTGAGAAGAATCATCATGCTTCGTGACCCGACTCATTGTGTCACCTTATCATCCATGCTACCTTCGAACCGTTGATTCTCTTCAATCGTGAAGACTCGACAAGTGAGGTCGGACAAGCACATGTTTACCGACTAATGCTATTTATCGAAAACCGTGGATTGTTTATCAAGGTCAATCTGCGGTTTTCATTTGAGGGGTGTATCTTTGTGCTATGAAAATGGAATATCCTGCCAAAATCATACTTGCCTGGGGAGAGGCAATTGGTGGAAATACTGAAATCCGAGATTGGTTGATGAAAAACGGCTATCCCGAATTGGGGATTTTTGTTTTTGCATTGAACAACCAAGAAGAAGCCCGAAATTGGCTTATGTCCAACCATCAAGAGCATCTCATGGCCATGATACGCGGCGCTGAGGGAGATAAAAATGCTTGCTTGTGGCTGCGTAAATTCGGTTTCTCCATCATGGAAAAAATGGCACGTGCCGCGGATAACGACGACGAGAAACTCCATGAGCTTATGAATGAAGGCAACAACGACTTTGCCACGTTGGCGCTCAAAATGCGTTCGGTGAAAAATCAAATCGAAGACGACAACAACGACGTTCACAAACTGAATTTCAGCTAGATTTTTCGCGCTATGATCAGGAGAATTATCCGCACACTAGGGTTTATCATCGCCTTGATCATAGGATTTAATCTGTTCCTAACTTTCGTATGCGCCCCGGTATACAATTTCCCCGAAGCCAAACCATTCTCTGGCTCCAACTGGCACAATCCCTACGAAGGCCTCAATCCCGACCATTGGAAAATAGGGAACTTTCAGATTCAAAGTCGGCTCTTCGGAGGTGTTACCAACGGACGAAACAATAGCTCTTCCCGTATTTTTGACATGTATGGCGACCTCGGGTATGACGTGATTACGATCAGTGATTACATGACGATCAACACGTATTGCGAAGACGACTATGCCTGCATTCCGATGTATGAACACGGATATGGTGTTCAGAAAACGCACCAACTTGTGTTCGACGCCCCGAAAGTAAAATACTGGGACTACCCTTTGTTCCAAACCACCAACACCAAGCAGTTCATCCTCAACATGCTGGGCGAAGATGCAGCCATGACAGCTATCGCTCACCCCAAATTGAGATTGGCCTATACCAAAAGCGACATGGAGAAATTAAGCGGCTACGATTTGATCGAATCGGCGAGTAATTTCACCTTGAGCATGCAGCACTGGGACTATGCACTTTCGGCGGGAAAACCGGTGTATATCATTAGCAACGACGACGCCCACAACCTTGACGAACCCTTCGACTACGGTCGTATGTACACGGTTATGAACTGCGAGGAAGCTACGAAAGAATGTGTATTCTCGTCCCTCAAAAGTGGTCATTCCTACGGTGTAAGAAAGCGGACTCCAAGCGGCGAAACCCATGCCTTGAAGGTCGAGCGATTCAAAGATTTGTCGGTTGTGAACCACGTAAAATTCATCGGCGACTCATTGAACATCAACTTTTCACACCCCGTTTTATTCGTCACTTTTTACGGCCAAGGCGGCGATACGCTAAAATACATTCATCACGGCGAACGCACCTCAACGGTGGGATACACGACCCGTCCGCAAGACACGTATGTACGGGCCGAAATCTACTTGGCCAACGGCGACTGGGTCTATCTGAATCCCGTTTTTCGCTACGAGGATCAACTTCCGACCATGGGCAATGCCGAAATCAGTTGGCCCAAAACCTTTCTGTATCGCGGTGCCTTTTTCATTGCATTTGCGCTTGTCGCTAACTATTATTTCAAACGTAGAAAACGTCAACTTGCTCACGAATAGCTTGCTTCTTCCCGACAATTTCTTTTAAATCCTTACCTTCTTCCTCAAATCAATTCGATATGAAGCGCTTCACCCTTTTACTTGTATTATTTTTCTCAGCAATGCATGCAAATGCACAGGCAGATAGAGTCTTCATCAATGGTAAGATTTATACAGCCGACGTAGATCAAAGTTTTATTGAGGCGGTCGCAATTACCGACGGTATGATCGTATATGCTGGGGATAGTGATGGGGCTCAAGCTTTTATCGACAGCGGGACGGCAGTGCATGATCTCGATGGCAAACTGATGCTCCCTGGTCTGCACGACATCCATATTCATTTATTGGAAGCCAGTTCAGAAGCGGCCTCATCATGTACCTTGGACTCTTGGGCGTGGACGATTGACGAATTGGCACAAGAGCTCGTAGCCTGTAACCCCAGTCCGAATACAAACGGATGGATCACCGCTTGGGGACACTCGATTTTTACACTTATCGAAGACGGCGGCAACCCACGGGAAATTCTGGACACCTACTTCCCAGACCTTCCTGTAGCAGCCATGGAAGAAACCTCGCATTCGGCTTGGGTGAATTCGGCGGCATTGGAAATACTTGGAATCGACGGGGATAGCGAAGACCCTGTGGGCGGATTAATCGTGATGGAAGACGGAGAGCCCAACGGCATCTTGATGGACAGTGCGGGCGACCTTGCTTTTGCCGAGGCCCTGACAACCAACGCGATGATCGAGTCTCAAAATTATGCCGGACTGGTGGAGTTCGGTCTGCCCGCTATTGCCGAATTTGGTATTACCTCGATATGCGAAGGGCGCACCTATTGGAAAAGAAATTACATCGAAACCTGGCAACAAGTCAAAGCCGATGGCGAATTAACGGCGCGCGTAACACTTGCACCTTGGGCACATCCCGAAGACGATGACGAGGAGTTACTCGCTGCACTTACCGACCTCTATGACGCGGGGGACGACCTGTTAAAAGTGGACGAGATCAAAGTGTATATTGATGGAATTACGCTCAATGGAACGGCCGCCTTGGACCAGCCCTACGTGTATAATTTCGGATGGCCTTTTACGAATGGGACCAACTATTTCACGCCTGAACGACTCGAAAACTACATCACGCAACTAGAGCTAATCGGCTACGATTTTCACATTCACGCCATCGGCAATCGTGGGGTGCAAGAAGCATTGGACGCCATAGAAGGAGCCCGCAACACCAATGGCGATGTAGGAGCCCGACATAGAATGACCCATTTGGAAATTGTCAATGAAGCCGAATTCGATCGATTCCAAGAATTGAATGTAGTGGCCGATGTTCAAGTGAGTGCCAACTGGACGCAGCCCGCACAATGGTCGGAAAATGAATTCTTAGTCGGCGCTACCCTCGCAGAAAACTTCATTCCGATCAAAAGCATCTACGACGCCGGCGCACGCACAACCTTGAGCAGCGACTGGGACGTAAGCACCATGAACCCATTTCGCAGTATCCAAAACGCAGTCACACGCGCGCCACAAAACCTACCAAGCGTGGAAGCGGCCGTCGATGCGCGCACCATCAACTCGGCCTGGGCATTGGGGAACGATGATTTCACAGGAAGTATAGAGGTAGGCAAGCTCGCCGACCTCATTTGCGTGAACCAAGACATCTTTACTATCCCCGAAAATCAGATCGCACAAACGGAAGTCACCATGACCATGTTGAGCGGGGAAATAGTTTTTGAAGACACAGGTTTTCCACAAAACGTGGAACAAAGAGAGCGCATGAGTGACTTCCAGATGAACCCGAGCATTACACGAGATTACACAACGATTATGCTTCCAACCACAAGCAAAAAGTGGAAAATCGAGGTATTTAGTGCAAGTGGAAAGCGCGTTTTCCAAGATCAAGTGCGCGGACAAACCAGTTACACCTTGAGTTGTGATGCGTTCGAGGAAGGTGTTTTTATAGTTCGCCTATCGGCAAATGACGAGCAGCTATCGAGGAAATTGATGGTTTACAGATAGGATTGTGGGTTCAAATGTGGGAACTCTACGAGGTTCGGGCTGTCGAAAGTGAAAGACCTGTCGATAAAGCTCATCTCAACCAGAAAATTCACCCAAAGGATCAACCCAATTTTTCATTTTGAATTTTCCATTTTCAATTTCAAAAAGGCTAGGCTGTCGTAGAGCTAGGACCTCGACAAGCTCATTTCTGTGAAAGATAGAATTTCACTCTACAAAAAAGTGACCGGCCTTTGAATGAGATTCGTGTTGACTCGATTTATCGGAGCGTTAAGCGGCATCTCGGCGCGCGCTTAAACTGCTTGGCCAGATGTCCACAGATTCTGGAGCGCTTTGCTCGATGACCTAGCCCTCTTATTGAGACTTTACCACAAGCTGTCATTCATTGACGAGGTTGTCGAGCAAAGAAACGGGAAGTTATTTTCCATTACCAGCAAAAGTGAGTTTCGTCGCCGAGACATTCCGAGTTTTACTTCCGTAGTGCAGATGAATCGTGAAGTCAACTAGGATCTTATTCCTCTACTTGGTCATCGAGCAAAGAAACTCGACTACAGTTTAACGATGAGGATGATGGGAGTTTCGTCGTCGAGATGTGGTTACTTTTGATCAAGCAAAAGTGACAGAAAGTGAATAGGTGGAGTGTCTTCCACTTGAGCTTGGTAGAGTACGGCAAAACCGTGCAGACCGAAAGGGTGGTGAAGGATCAAGAGTAACTATCAGTGGTAGGTGTGACCCCTACAGGGTCAGGTTGTATCTTCGACCTGCAGTTATAAAGATGCGACCCATACTGGGTCGGTTACTTGTTCAGGCACTTGCTGTTATAGAGATTGGACCATTTCGAGGTCCAGGCTGTCGAAAAAGAGCGACCAGTCGAGAAAAGCAGGCGTAGCAAGGAAATACATTCGTGAGACCAAACCCATTTTTAATTTTTCATTTTTAATTTTTCATTTAAATCGAGATGGGACATCTACGAGGCCCATCCTGTCGAAAGTGAACCGCTAGACCAAAAAAAGAGCCCTCCAAATTGGAAGGCTCCTTCGTTAGTTAAGCAGCAAGAGGAGTCCCTCTTAATTTCTGTATTTAGGAAGATTGTCGGTTGGACGTTCTTCTATGGTTGTCTTTCTCATTTCGATGCGGTAGTTGAAACCATCGACTTGTCGTTCAACGATGATCACATCCTCCTCGGCCGATCGATAACAATTGCACTCTTCCCAATCTTCAAAGTAGAATCCGTTTGGATTGCAAATGAGCAGGAGGAACGAGTCGGCGCCATTGGCTCCCGGAACTCCGTATGGTTGTCCTGGCTGACCAGGGTTCGTCCATATCTGATAGGTTCCATACCAGTACTCCCATGGGTTTACGAAATATTCGAAGTCGAAAACTCCAGGGTAGGTATGGTACATTTCTCCTAAAAACGGATTATTGGGCATCGATGGATTGTCATCCCAGTAACTATATGGAGCTTGAAAGTCGTAGTCGATTCCAAAAAACGCCTGACCATTTGAGCCGCGCGGACCGTAATCTGGTTCGGCAACGATAATGCAGCTGGTCAATGAAGTTCCTATCAACGCCAGCGCAAGCAACGCGAGGTTGATCGTTCTTTTTCTGATTGATATGATACTTTTCATAGTGCGTGTTTTTACTATTCGACTTAGTGCTTGCAAGTTGCGTGCCAATCTCAAATCTTGGCATCAATCGGATGTGTTAATGTTCATATTATTCTACCCTTGGCGAAGTTGAAATCGGTAATTTCGCGGCTTGGAAACTACCACGCCACACGTCAATCAAAATTCCGAGAAGCTTTTCTCCAGGCAGTTCTGGCTGCTATGCATGAGCTCCATGATATTCATGATGAGTTTCAGCATGCTCCTGCCCGAATTACCAGAGTACATTACACGGCTTGGAGGAAAAGATTACATTGGTTATGTCGTAGGTCTGTTCACCGTGAGCGCAGGACTTTCAAGATTCTGGAGCGGTAGGTTGGCCGACAAAATTGGTCGGATCAAAATCATTCTCTTCGGCACATTTATCACGGCAATTTGTGGCTTCCTATATATTTTCACAACTTCAGTCACGCTTTTCCTGGCCTTGCGCCTTATTCACGGTTTAGCTACAGGTTGGCGACCAGTTGGGGCGACTGCCATGCTTACCGACATCACGCCACCCGGGCGCGTAGGCGAAGCCATGGGCTATCTGGGAGTGGCGGGAAGCACTGGAATGGCATTGGGACCAGCCTTCGGTAGTTTATTGAAAGAGGAGATCTCATACGACGCCATGTTTATCGCATCAGGTTTGTTTGGAGTGATCGCTATTTTACTCAGTTTACGCCTGAAAGAATCACATAGCAGTCCGCAAAAACTCGCCCTTTCCGACCTCAACATTCTCAAGGGCAAAGTCCTCGATTTTTCGGCAAAGCACGCGATGTGGGTGACTTTGTTTGAGACTTTTGCTTTTGGGGTGGTTATTACTGTGAGTCCACTTCTGGTGGGCGGACTGGGATTTAAGTACAAAGGTCTGTTCAATCTCACCTTCGTATTTGCCTCCATGGCCATGCGTGTTTTTGCGGGAAAAGCTTCAGACAAGTACGGCCGAAAGATCATGCTCACCTTTGGAATTAGCACCCTTATCATTTCCTTGATCGTCATCGGATTTAGTAACTCTCAGCCCATGGTTATCCTGGGGGGAATCTTGTATGGTTGTTCGATTGGCCTTAACCGACCTACGACATTTGCTTGGACGGTAGACTTGGCGCGACCGGGTAAATTGGGACTGGCCTTGGCAACCATGTTATTGGCTTTGGAAATAGGTATTGGTGCAGGGGCCTTCATTTCGGGTAGCATGTACGATGGAACTAGAGATTCAGTACATCTTGCGTTTTTCTTAGCCGCCGGAATTTCGGTATTGGCCTTGCTTTATCTTCTCATTTTTGTTCGCGACGAGCGCAAATAATTTTACGCCCTAATCATTTGAATAGCATGGTGTTGATACTCCCAGCCATGTTCCTTATTTCGTCAAGAACATAATATTAATTTCGAAAATGTGACTTACCCCAAACATCACCGTCAAAAGTGATGTCAACCTACTAGCCACATTTGTTGAATCTCAAGAATAAAAGAAACGCTTCAGACGAAGAACTCGTGAAAATCATTGTGAAGAGCAATCGACACGATGACTTTGGGATACTGTATGACCGGTATTCCGAAAAAGTTTATCACAAGTGTATATCGTTCGTCAAGGACTTGGATGAGGCCAAAGATTTGACGCACGACATATTTCTGAAGACTTTTTTAAACCTGTCGAAGTTTTCGCACAAGGCAAAGTTTTCGACTTGGTTATATAGTTTGACCTACAATTTCTGCATTGATTATATGCGGAAGAACAACAAGATTAAAAAAGAACCTGAAGAAGCTCTCAGGCATATTGCGGATGACGACGATGCACTATTGGAGCGCGAGTTGATGCAAATGAAAGCGGAGCGACTGACCAAAGTATTGGATACTATTTCCGTCAAAGACAAAATGGTGCTTTTAATGAAGTACCAAGATGACATGCCGATAACGGAAATGATGGATGCTCTTGAATGCAATGAGAGCGCCGTCAAGATGCGACTGAAACGAGCAAAAGCCAAAGCTGTTAACACTTACAAAACCATGTACGGTGATGAGTGAGAACCCGTTTAAAATAATAGAACCACGTGAGGAAATACCCGCTACCGTAAAAAAGGAAGTTATGGGTAGCGTCAAGTCTGTGGTCTTGCTATTGCGGTTTGTTCAGCTATTTATTGGTGACTTCACCTCGGTATTCATCGATAAGTTCAAGACCAATGCACCCAAGAATAAATAGACGACTTCAAAACCAAGACCATGGATAATCTAGCCAGCCTTTCCGATAAGTTATTGAATTCTTTCGCCAAATATGGTGGAACCATCGTGGACTATTTGCCGAATTTATTGGTCGCGATACTTTTATTCGTCGTCGGTTGGCTCATAGCCAAGCTCATCGCTCGAATCGTAAAAAAGGCACTCATGGCCATGAGCTTTGACGAGCTCATAAAGAAAGTGAATCTCGACAAGATGCTGGCCAAAATCAAGCCCGACATCAGTGCGTCGGCAGTTCTTTCAAAGCTTGTCTACTGGTTGATCATGCTAGTAGTAATCACGGCCATGGCCGATTTCCTTGGCTGGGATATGGTGACAAATGGCATTGCTAGCCTGTTTGCCTACCTCCCTACCCTATTTGTAGCTCTTCTCCTTTTCATCATCGGCGTATACATTGCCGATTTGGTGAAGAATATGGTCTATACAGCAGCAAATTCGATAGGTATATCAGGCGCCATGGCCATTGCCAATATTGTTTATTACATCCTGTTTATTTTCATAGCGATTACGGCTCTGAATCAAGCGGGAGTGGACACCTCGATTATTACGTCGAATGTGACCATTATTTTAGGATCGATATTGCTTGCTTTTGCGCTTTCGTACGGAATTGCATCACGCAACCTCGTTTCCAATCTGCTATCATCTTATTACGGCAAGGGAAAATTTGTTGCTGGTCAGCGTATTCGAATTGATGATATCGAAGGTGAAATCATCAAAATCGACAGCATTTCAGTGACCCTGTCTACAGGCACCAGTAAAATCGTAATTCCAAGTAAAAATTTAATAGAAGGCACAGTCGAAATTCTATTTGAACCCGAATTCAATGAAGAAGAATCAGACTAAGCTAGCACCAGAACAAGCGCTTTTACGATCTCTCGAGTTACAAAAAGAAGCGCTTCAGAAAATCTCTCCGAAGAAGGGGGTGAAAGAATCGAATAAGAAAAAGAAATCATAAAGTAACATCATGGACAAAATCGACATTTCTTCCTATCTGACAATGGGAACGGACGCGGTGATCAAGTATGCCCCCAAAGTATTGTTGGCTCTTTTGGTCCTCTTTATTGGACTTAGAATTATCAAGTTTTTGCAAAAGATGATTCAAAAAGCCAGCGACAAAAGCAATCTAGACCAAGCACTAGCGTCTTTTCTGACTAGTCTGTGTGGCTGGGTTCTTAAAATTCTACTTTTCGTAGCTGTGGCCGACATGATGGGAGTTGCTACAACATCTTTCATTGCGGTAATTGGTGCTGCTGGATTGGCCATTGGACTGGCTCTTCAGGGAACTCTGGCCAATTTTGCGGGAGGTGTTCTGATCCTAATTTTCAAGCCATTCAAAATCGGCGACCTTGTCAATTCTCAGGGTGTTGTAGGAAATGTAAAAACCATACAGATCTTCAATACAATCCTATTAACTCCTGAAAACAAAACCGTCATAATGCCCAATGGAGCAGTTATGAATAACCACATCATCAACTTTACTGAAGAAGGAAAAATCAGGGTTGATTTATCGGTGGGCATTTCATACACAGCCGACATCAAGAAGGCCAAGGATGTTTTAGAGGCAGCCCTGGCTCAAGATTCAAGAGTTTTAAAATCGCCTTCACCGACAGTTGCTGTAGCCGAATTAGGCGATTCTTCAGTCAACCTAGCTGTACGCCCATGGTGCGATCCAGCAGTTTATTGGGATGTGTACTTTGACACGCTAGAAAATTGTAAAATTGCACTCGATAAAGAAGGAATTGGAATTCCATTTCCGCAACGAGATGTTCACATTTATAACCACAATTGAAACTAAAATGAAAAATTTTATCGCATGCGTAGGCATGTGCGTATTGACTCTTGCGTCAACAGCACAAGACAGTAACAAAGTCCTTTCTTCGGATGAAGAAAACAACCTCGTATCTAACTTAACGGCGCAAGATGACGCAGCCGCTCCTACGGATACAACGTGGACCAAAGGAGGTACATTCGGACTAAACTTCTCTCAAGTTTATCTGGACAACTGGGCAGCCGGTGGTGAAAGCTCTATGTCGGTAAACGGACTGTTAAGTCTATTTGCCAATTACGCAAAGAACAAGTCTACTTGGGACAACAACCTTGACCTAGCATACGGTATGCTTTGGCAAGGTGATGCTGCAGGTATCAAAACGGACGACAAGATTGACTTCGCCTCAAAGTATGGTTTGAAGGCATCGAAGCGTTGGTATTATTCGGCTTTGGTGAATTTCAAATCGCAATTCGTAGCTGGTTATGATAACCCATTTGCACCTGATTCTTTGCGAAACGAGATTTCGAACTTCATGGCTCCTGCTTATGTATTAGCTGCCTTGGGTATGGATTACAAACGAGGAAAGAACTTCAGCGCTTTTATATCTCCTATTACCACTAAAATGACCATTGTAAACAATCAAACACTAGCTGATGCAGGTGCTTTTGGCGTGGAAGGAGCGGAATACGACGAAGATGGAAATGTTGTTACAAAAGGAAAGCTTTTTCGCCAAGAAATGGGCGCTTATTTGAAGCTGATGTATAAGGCCGACATCGTGAAAAATGTCGCTTTGCAGACGAAGTTGGACTTGTTTTCTAACTACTTCAACAACCCACAGAATATCGACGTGAGTTGGGAAACGTTGATCAGCATGAAGATCAACAAGTACCTGTCTACAACTATCTCAACTTCGGTATTGTATGATGACGACATTAAGATTGCACGAAATGACGACGAAATCACCAACGGTGGTGGCGGACCAGCAGTTCAATTCAAGGAAGTGTTGGCAGTTGGACTTTCAGTGAAATTCTAAGAAATCACACAACGAACAGGAAAAGGCGATCCATTGGGTCGCCTTTTTCATTTATAGTATTTCTCATAGACTACCTTTGGGAGCATGAAACGCCGCACGATCATCTTACTTGTAATCGCATTTGCGCTTGTCGCTGGTGGTTTTCGGTATTATAAGGAATGTGTGCGCCCCGTTCAACTTGAGGAGAATGCTTGGGATCATTATTCAGCCTCCGGCAAATGGCTCGCAGGGTTAAAAGGACCTGAAGCGACGACTATTATTGGTGACAGCCATATCATTGAACTTGATTTTGGACAGATCGATCGCCGACCGGTACAGGGAATTGCGTACCGCGGTGCCTCCTCTCTTCTTCTCACAAAACTAGCCGATAGCATTGCACTTCTTGCGCCTGAAGTAAGTATTGTTATGATCGGCAGCAATGATGTTTTATTTGGCATTGACACGGCGCTTTCAAATAGTAGGTGGAGCCATTTTATCGCCAAACTAAAATTGAAGCAAGACACCGGGATCTATGTCATAAACCTGCCTCCCTTTCAAGTCGACCGTGGAGTATTCACGTCTCCAACGCGGGTTACGGAGGACGTGGTCAACTACAATAAAATGTTGGCTAAGAAGGCTCGAACGAGCGGGGTGCAAATTATCGACCTGCACGCCCACTTCCTGGCCTCGGGTGCGCCCAAGAGTTATTTTCAGTCTGATGGAATTCACCTGAACGAACATGGTTACAAGTTGTTGGTGACACTCATCAACGACGCGCTGCCTGCATAGAGTTGCAAAAAGTATTGTCGGCCAAAAAGCAAATTCTGGAAAACAATTAGCTTTGCCCTCGGAACCAAAAAAGAATTCAATGCGCGCATATGTATTTCCCGGACAGGGATCGCAATTTTCAGGAATGGGTAAGGACATGTTTGATGCAAGTTCAGAAGCCCGAGATCTATTTGCCCAGGCCAATGACATATTGGGATTTGACATCTCAGAAACTATGTTTGAGGGAACGGACGACGAGCTGAAAGAAACCAAAGTTACCCAACCGGCTATTTTTCTACATTCAGTTATCCTCAGTCGGGTTCTAGGCGAGAGCTTTCGCCCGGAGATGGTCGCAGGTCACTCTTTGGGTGAGTTTTCGGCCTTGGTAGCAGCCAAATCATTGAACTTTGAAGACGGATTGAAGTTGGTGTCCCAGCGGGCGCTAGCGATGCAGAAAGCGTGTGAAGCACAGCCTTCGACGATGGCCGCAATTCTTGGTTTAGACGATGCCGTTGTCGAAGAAGCTTGCGCTAAGATTGATGGGATTGTTGTTGCTGCCAACTACAACTGCCCTGGCCAATTAGTAATTTCAGGAAGTGTTCCTGCGGTTGAAAAAGCGTGTGCCGTTCTCACAGAAGCTGGTGCCCGACGTGCACTCCTTTTACCTGTGGGCGGCGCGTTTCACTCGCCCTTGATGGAACCAGCACGTGCCGAGTTGGAACAGGCCATTCGAGAGACTACTTTTGCTGAACCTATGTGCCCAGTCTATCAAAATGTTGTGGCAAAGGGTGTTAATGACAGTGCGACTATTCAAAAGAATCTCGTTGCGCAACTTACTGCACCTGTGCGTTGGACGCAGACAATGCAACAGATGATTGCCGATGGGGCTAGTGAGGTGATTGAGGTAGGTCCAGGAAAAGTATTGCAAGGATTATTTAAGAAAGTAGACCGCCAATTCCCAGTTTCGAGTGGAAGCATGGAAGTTGAGTAGACTTAAAATAGTTGAAATAGAAAAAGGGTTCCATGCAATGCATCGAACCCTTTTCATTTTTTATAGAAGGCAATTTATTGAACGATCAACTTTTGGGTTGACGAGAATGTACCTTGTCTCATTTCGAGCACATACATTCCAGCTTCGACAGAACGAAGATCGATTTGCACCATTTCATTTGCGTTCATCGCTGAGCCCACTAGTTTTCCAGTAAGGTCGTAAATGCTCAAGTCCACATTGTATAGTCCTGGGATGGCAACATAAACCATATCATCGGCTGGTACAGGGTAAACTGTTGCCGCATCGAAGGGATTGTTTTCGTTTACCGAGATTCCTTCTTCCACCAACAAGTCGGTGCTGATTTGGAAGTATACGATATCATTCACATCGGCGGGATCCTCGTCACCACGTACGTGCAGACCAGGTTCGAAATCTCGCATATAAGTGATATGTAGGTAGTCGTCCACAACAGGTGCTATGCAAGGGAAAACGCACTCAAATCCCCAAAAATCCAAATCTGGAGTTAGGTTGATTGGATCAGACCACGTGGCACCACCATCTTCCGAACTAATCACGTGTATGTGGCGGTAGTTTTGGCTACCTGACGAGTGTGATTCTACAACTGCTGAGTACACGCAATATAGCGTCCCATCTTCACCTTGTGCCATGGTTGGCTGACTTACAAGACTTGAGAAGTAAGTACCTACGTCATCGGCATCGAAGGTACCGTTGTCGTCTAGGTCCTCAACAAACGCGATGTAGTTGGTCGAATCAGGCCCCATGTCTTCGTTCCAGTAATGCAGTCCGTCGGTAAATGGAAAATAACTTGAAGTAGCATCTCCTACGGTCTCATCTAAATGACGCATGGCGCCAAAAGTGATATGTGTATTGAGAGCTGCATCAATAAATACGGCGCCAATTCCATCTGTGGTAGAAACTGTATCGGCTAAACCGTCCTCATTCATATCTAGGATCGACTCATCGGCGATATAACCCTCCAATGGGAAAGTAAGGATATTGGTCTTGGCCCACGTATCTCCGCCGTCTTCAGAAGTCATTACGAAGGTATCATCCCAATCGTTGAAATAAGCGAAAGCCACTTTTCCATCTCTTGCGTGAATGGCATAATTGTCACCATCGAAACTATTGAATTGAGTTGTGTCCATGCCTTCAATTAACACGTCAACCATATCCCACGTATCACCAGCATCTTGTGAGCGGTAATACAGAATGGCTCCGTCTTGCCCCATGTATTCGAGACCGTCATTGGCAACAGGCATCGTCAAGGCAATCATGTGAATCGTATTGCCATCGGCAACCGCGCGAGGCCATAACATACCTGGAACGACAGAAGTAGGAACATCTGACTCAACCCAGTCTCCACTTCCTATGTCACGACGCGCCATGAGCAATCCGCCGGTACCAGGGTGTGAAATCACCACCTCTTTCGAGTCGGTATGCATGATTGAAGGCCACCCAATTCGGGTAGACTCGATACGTGCTTCTGGCTGATCTCCCCAGAATCCAGCATCTTTAAAATTGTAACCCGTTCCACGGTCGCCAAAATCGGTCGTTTGTGACATGGTCCAAGCGGCCGACAAATCTTCTCCTGTTTGAGCCAAGCGGTTATCGACAGAGGCATTTGATTGCAGGTCATAAATCGTTGTACCGATCACTAATTCCCAATACGTAGCAGACTTAAGAACACCAAGCGTAGGTTCTTTGTCAAAGCTTTGATCGAGAGGAACAGAAGAAAATTCTTCGTTACCGGTCATGCGCTCCCCATTTGTCTGGACCGCAACATCTTTCTCGGCAGGAATTTTTACTTGTTGGGCGTTTTGTGCAAACGCGAATTGCACAGCCATTACGGCAAATGCAACAGAGTAGACTTTTCTCATATGCGAATATTTACTTAAGGTTTATAATAGAGGTGTGTATAGTAATTGCCCTCTCACGACATAACGAATTACCCCGTGAACTTCCGAAAATAAGAGAAATTTACCCTATTACACAATTTATCAGCGTCGTTTTAACCTGATATTGCATAGCTGTACTGGAAAAAGGAAAACAAAAGGCTAATTCTCTCAAAGAGAGCCGAATACCTTTTGGAGGATTTCTGTGATGCGGGCCGATGGATTGGCTCTGATGTTTTGCTCTTCTTTCTCCACGTATACAAACAGACCTTGGATAGCTCTTTCCGTCACGTACTGCGTCAAATCTGGATCGACGTCTTGTCCGCCCGTAAGAATTGTAGCTGTATTGTAAGCGTTCACCAAAGGAGTCCAGTATTTCGTGAGTTCAACATCCTGCACTGCTTTGTCTACAATGGGACGAAACTTATTGACAAGTGCGGCAGTCGTTGCATCCATCAAATAGGTAGTTGCGGCGTTGTTTTCTCCATTGAGGATAGCAAAACCGTCTTGGATTGACATATTGCTAATCGCTTCTACAAAAACGGGAATAGCTTCGGCCACGGCCTGTTCGGCAGCGCGGTTGAGGGTTTCCTCGAATTTGGCCACTTGATTGGTGAGTCCGAGGTCCAAAGCGACATCTTTCACTTTCTTCGCTTCGTCAGGAAAAGGAATACGGATAAGTTGATTTCCATTGAACCCATCGGTTTTCGACGTAAGATCCACGGACTTTTCTATTCCTACTTTGAGTGCTTCGCGCAATCCTTTAATTACTTCCTCGTTGGAAAGGGCTGGGGTTGTTGATCCGGAACCAAAAATCACCTCTTCGGCTTGTTCGGACGCTTTTTGCAGATTGCCGAGGTTAATTTGGGAGCAAGCCGACAAAGTTAGTACGGCGAATAGGGAAAAGAATGATATCGTTTTCATAGACTTTAGAATGATTCGAAATTTACAACACTTCCTTAGCAACAACGGGACCATAATCACTTAATTTTGCGACAAATTTATTCATGCGCGTAGAAATCATCACAATTGGGGACGAATTGCTGGTTGGGCAGACCATCGACACCAACTCCGCCTATATGGCTCAGGGATTGAATTCTGTTGGGCTAGAAGTTCATCAAATCACCACAGTATCTGACAAGAAGGATCATATTCTAGAGGCATTGGCTGCCGCCGAGCAGCGAGTTGATGTGGTTTTGATTACGGGCGGACTGGGCCCAACGAAGGACGACATCACCAAGCATACCTTGTGTACTTACTTTGACACAACTTTGGAGATGAACGAGGAGATTCTGGGTCGGATAGTGGCATTTTTCACGAGCATAGGCCGCGAAATGCTTGAAGTCAATCGTCAGCAAGCAGCCTTGCCAAAAGCATGTGTGCCGCTGGAAAATTTACGCGGAACGGCTGCCGGAATGTGGTTCGAGCGAAACGACACCGTTTTTGTTTCTATGCCTGGAGTTCCGCACGAAATGAAAGGCTTGATGGATAATCAGGTCATTCCGCGCTTGAAGGAGCGATTCAACACACGAGAAATTGCGCATTTGAGCATCATGACTCAAGGGGTAGGAGAATCTTATTTGGCCGAAATGATAGCCGACTGGGCAGACTCTCTTCCTGCAATGGGCATCAGTCTGGCTTATTTACCTTCTGCTGGCACCTTGAAATTGCGCCTGTCGAAATACGGGGAGAATGGGAATACTGGTCTGATGACTGAACTGCGGCAAAAAGCTGAAGAATTGGTCAAGGAAATTCCGACTATCGCATATGGCTACAACGAAGAGAGCTTAGAGGAAGTGGTGGGCCAACTATTGACTGAGCGCGGTGAAACACTATCGACGGCAGAAAGCTGCACGGGCGGACTGATTGCCAAGTTCATTACATCTGTCCCGGGGAGCTCGGCCTATTTTGAAGGATCGGTTGTGTCTTATTCAAATCGGATCAAACATGCCTTTTTAGACGTTTCTGAGTCGGATTTACATGAACATGGGGCTGTAAGTAAGGAAGTCGTTGAGCAAATGGCGCTGGGTGTGCGAACAAAAATGAATACGACTTGGTCGATTGCTACTTCAGGCATTGCTGGGCCGACAGGTGGATCAGAAGAGAAACCCGTAGGCACTGTATGGCTTGCTGTTGCTGGTCCGCAAGGAATTGTGAGCCGGAAATTCATGATGGGAAATGACCGACGAGGCAATATAAAGAGAAGCGCACTTTCGGCCTTGAACATGCTGCGCATCGAAATTCTCAAAGAGCCTTTTGTAAACTGAAAGAAAATTAGTTTCTTTGCACTCCCTTTTTTGAGGGGTTATAAGAAAATTATAGTCATGTCTAGGATTTGTGATATTACAGGAAAGAAGGTAATGGTAGGAAACAATGTTTCCCACTCAAAGCGACGCACTAAGAGAAGGTTCAATCCGAACTTGCAGAAGAAGCGTTTTTACCTTGCGAATGAAGATCGTTGGATTACACTTAAAGTTTCTTGTGCTGCTATTCGTATCATCAACAGAGTTGGTGCAGAAGAGGCATTGAAGCGAGCTAAGGCTGGTGGTTTTTTCCACGAGTAAAAAATTGTCTTAACCAAACCAAATATAAATAGCGCTACGTCACCCGGTAGCGCTTTTTTTGTTGCCAAAATTTTCGAAAGTCCGTCATTACACGCTCAGTGCCTCAATGCACTTTTCTCGAATGGCCCAAAGCGTTTCAAAAGACATGTCAACTTTTTTGTCGGCAAGCCATTTTCTCATGAGTTCCTGGTGCCATTTGACTTTCCCATCGACTAATTCCAGGGCCGATATACGCTTCTCACAAATCACGGCATCCATGGCCGTACTCGCCCCTGCTGGCAAGCCTGTGATATCGGCAACCATTCCCTTTATTTTTAGAATGGTATGCGCCTCCGGCAAATGGGTCAACCCGTATTCATCCAATACTTTTCCGACACCAGGCGTATTTTCCTCATTCATTTCATAGAGCACATTCCACAACTGCACCTCTTGCCATCCTTCGGCTTCTGCCAGCGAGGCAACAAGTCCGTGTTTTGAACTACACGTACCCCGAGATTCTTTCAAAACGAGTTCAAATTGCGTCGGATTCGAAATGCGCTCATACTTCAAAGCACGAACGTATCTCAGCGCATGGAATAGGTCGTTGATCGTTCTTTCTCGGAAGAGTGCCGACCAACTTGAGGAACCGACGATGGGAAAGGGTTTAGTCATAACCGCTTATTTTACAAATGGAATAATCGCCTTGCGCTCGATTGGATAGTTGTCAAAAGCTTCGAGGTACCACTTGTGATGCTTGAAAGCGCGGGGCAAAAGATTGGCGGCCGTCCACAGGGCAAAGGACCATGCCGGCCCATTGAGTGCCATGCAGGCGAATCCAACCCACTGCGTAAGTTCTCCCAACATATTTGGGCAAGACACCCATCGAAACAAGCCACCTGTCGGAATGTGGTAGGATGTGTCAGACTTGCTTTTACGCAGATTGATAAGCCGATGGTCGGCCCATTGGTGCGTTATCGCTCCTGTTAGAAATAGCGCCCCACCAAGGATAAAATTCCAGGACGAAAAATCGGCACTCGTGTAGGTTTCCAAATGAGCGAGAAAATAACCGTTAAGTCCCGCGTTCATACCATTGAATCCAATGGCAGAAAGTACAATGACGGCCGGCATTTTCTTATGCGAAGTGCGCAATCGGAAAGGAAAAATGAAAGCTCGGTACAGGTAATGAATCAGCCATAGACTGCCTAACATCGTAGCATAGGACGAACTATCTGATCCCCATAAAAAATAGAGCACGATTAAAAAAGATGGAATCTCCATGAAGAACCAGCCCCATCTATTGTTCAATCCCATCCCCCATCCTTTTCTATTGTGCCGACCATAAGGTGCTGCCACGAACAGTAGTAACAAGAAAACTGCCACGGCGACCAAGCTCCACCAAAAAGCGATTGTATTGATTTGTTCTAGATTCATGGGATCATGTTTTTACTTTTCCACCAAGCGACAAGGTCCTGCAAAGCTTCCTTGGTTTCTCGCGGACGATGGTTCAATTCGGCCCGAGCCTTTTCGTGCGACATATTGGGATGCGCATTGCGCAAAGTGAGTAAGCCTTCACGGGTAAATGGAGATGATCTACCTTGTAGTTTAGAAAACAGCCCCACGGCCGGAGCTAGCGGCAACAACCAGTTGATCGGAATAATTCTCGGCGTTTTTGCACCTCCTAGTTCACGAATCATGTCTCCCATACTTTTGAGTTCATGAAAAGTCCCCGTGAGTAAATAAGTCTCACCTGTACCCCCCTTTTCAATTGCATTCAGACAAGAACTCGCAACATCTCGAACATCGACAAAATCATAGCCGCCAGAAGTCAAGGCAGGCAGTTTTCCAAGGTAGAGATCAAGAAGAGAAGCTCCCAGAATCGAAGGTCTGAAATCTGGCGGACCTACAATTGATGATGGACGCACGATTACAGCATGTAGTTTATGCTCTTGGATGAATTCATGCACAACCCGCTCAGACTCGGCCTTGCTATAATCGTAGGCCGCATAGTCGGCCGATTTTAACGGTCGGCCTTCGTCAAATAGTTCATCCTTTCCTTCTTCGACCACGGCGTGGGTTGAACTGACATGTACCACCCGGATTCCAGGGCAATCTAGGCACGCTTCTAAAACATTTCTAGTGCCCTGAATATTGGTTTGTTTGACGCTACCGTCACGATCACCGTCGATGGATATTTTTGCTGCGCAATGGATTACAGCATTTGCGCTAGCTAATAATTCTTTCAAGGAATCGACAGATAAATCTCCTTTTACCCATGTCAAGTTCTCGTGTTCGATTTCTGGCTTCCACGTGCGGAAGGAAGCTCGCACCTTGAATCCTCTTTCCAATGCTTGAAGCAGAATGGCTGTGCCGAGGTGACCCGTCGCGCCTGTTATTGCGAGAATGTACTCCTTGGAATTTAGTGCCACGCAACAATCTTTTTACAAAGCGAACTACCATCTTGAAATTGCACGTGGACGAGGTATATGCCCGGACTTAATGTTATTCTTTCAACCACCTTGGAGCCCGATGACTTAGCATGAAACACTCGCTGTCCGCTCATATTCAACACCTCCCAACTTTGGATGGCTGCGGTTGATGAAATCTTGAGCTCGTCATTTGCGTACATCGCTGACAAACCAGCAACAGGCTGAACCTCAACACTTACAGACGGATCGTATTCCAAAAGCCAGGTTTTATTCGATACAATTTGGTTGGCCTCCATGCCTCCACAGATTATCCATGCATTGTCGGAAATACGCGCAATTCCTCGCAAATCCATCACCCCTTGATCGGCAACAAGGTCTTCCCAGAGGGCAAAGCCGCTATAATAGGTGGCAATGCGTTCTTCTGGACTTACGATTCCTGAATTATTGTAAGCATCGGCATCGAAATTATAGGAAACACTGCTGCCGCCGATCCAAAAGACGCGGTGATTGGAGGTAGTGCATGCCATTCGGTATCCAGCGCTTCCGGGGAAATCTTCTAGCTGGGTCCATTCAATTTGGGTGGGATCATTGCTATCGACCACGCCCTTCCTAAAATTATTTGTCGCCCCGAAAGATGATCCACTGGCGCCGCCGAGGTAGAATAGCGTATCGCCAACAAAGGCCCCTGATGCACCAAAAGCCTTCCAATTGTTGAAGTTGGGCATGGGAGTGCCTACCAACCACTGATTGTTTGCCGGATCGAAAATTTGTGCGTTTGGGACATTTCCGTTGTTGCTCCAGCCTGTAACCACGAAGATTAAACTATCGTTCCACACATCTTGAACGTGATCATCGATGGGGACGGGAACATCGGCAGCATCAGCTAGCCAACTATTGGTGACGGGGTCAAAGACATGGGTTTTGGCGGATGAGACCTCAGAAAAATTGGCATTGACATGATAACCTCCTACGACATAAATGAGGTTGTTAACTACCGAAGCTCCAGCTGCTATTTTGCCTTGGCTATCGGGAACATCTTCGAGTTGAAGCCACGTTTGGGAAATCGTATTGTACCGCCACGACTTCAAATGTATTCCCGCGGGTGCCAAGGTCGTGTCGATACCACAAAAGGAATACACGCATAAAGTATCTCCGCAATAGGCCGAAACTACAGCATTGTTGCTCACTCGCGAGGGCATATCGGGCAAGGCCGTCCATTGCCATCCAGTCTGCGCTAAGAATTGTATGGGCATTAAAATCAAGCAGAAAACAATTGACGATAATCGCATAAGGTGCATTTAGAAGATGAGCAAAGCTCCGATGAAAATTACAAATCCAAGTAACATGAGTAAGACCGAATAAGAAAGAATTTCCTTGGCTTTGAGGCCAGTAATTCCCAACAATGGCAGGGCCCAAAAAGGCTGTAACATGTTGGTGAGCTGATCTCCGTAAGCCATGGCTAAGATACTTTTGGGAATCGACACCCCCAGATCGGTGGCAGCTTGGATAATAATCGGACCCTGGATAGCCCATTGTCCGCCCCCACTCGGCACAAAAACATTGACAATACCTGCACTGAGAAATGTAAAAATCGGATAGGTTGTTTCGGTAGAGACGGATACAAAGAAATCGGACATCATGGTGACCATTCCAGAGCTTTTCATGATGCCCATGATACCGAAATAGAGCGGAAATTGGATGAGAATTCCTGCTGCTCCTGAAATGGCATCATCCACAGCATTTAGGAAATTGATAAAATTCTGATGCAAGGCGATTCCCATACCGAGCAGAACCAGGTTAATCCAATTGGGCGAAATAAAGCCGAAGGACGCACATTGAGGATGGTTCCATGCTTTCATGGCGGCAATTCCCAAAATGACAAGACCGAAAGCTATTCCAAGCCAACGGGCATGGTCCATCTTTTCGGCACCTTGGATTTTCTCATTAGATACGTTGTGCGATCTTAATTCAGGCAGCGGACCTTCGTAATTATCGGAAACCTTGCCGAGCATCCACATAAATAAGGGTAGCGCCACTAAGAGGATTAGGGTAACTGTGAGGTTCATCGTACCGAAGACAGTTTCCTCGTAGCTAATCGATGTTGGCAACAAGGCAATTTGTTCGGCAGGCATCAAACCGACCATTAGGCTTTGAATGTGTCCAGCGTCGGCAACTTTGGCTAGAGAGGAACCGCTGAAGCCACCATGCCAAACCATGAGACCAGAATAGCCAGCGGCACCGATGAGGGGGTAGTTGAGTTTGAACCCTGTTCGCTTGGCATACTCCCCTACTTTTCGTGCGAATATTGCTCCGAACACAAGTCCTAGGCCCCAGTTGAACAGTGCGACCGCAACAGTGCAAAGGGTAACTGTAAAGGCCGCGGAGGCGGTTGAATGGCAAAATTTGGCTGTGATTTTGCCAATAATCTGATCGACGGGTTTGGTCAATGCCATGACATGTCCGAGAACGAGCATGAGCATCATTTGAACGGCGAAAACGAGCAGGGAGCTATTCCAGAGGCCAGACTCCCATTCGGAAGCGAGAAATAGGCTGTAGCCCCAAATTTCTTGATCGGCGGGAATAGTCCAAATTAGGGCAAATAAAAACGCCAGCACAGTGAGCACCACGGCAATGGTGAAAGGAGCTGGCAAAAGCGTTTTAAAGAGATCGGACAAGCGATTGGCAAAAGTCTTCATACGTTGGATAAGGACACCATAGAAATTGCTTCCACAGCGATGCTAAGTTATCCAAATCCGAGCTTTTGACAATTGAAAAATCCAGGAGGTAATATTGGGAGAGTCCTGAATGAGCCTAAAGGCAAATGAAAAAGAATGCTTGACTCCAAATAAACAGGAGTCAAGCATTCAGCATATTTTAAAATGGCAAGTCGTCGTCTTCACCTTCATCAACCTTCACGGGGTCGATCGTAGGGAATGAATCAGGTGATGGAGGAGCTTGTCCTGCACCAGCGGCTGCAACAGCTGCCGACTCAATTTTCCAGCCTACAAGGTTGTTGAAATAGCGACCGTTCCATTCTCGTCCGCGCACATCAAAATGCACAGTCACACGTTCTCCAGGTTGCTTTCCAGCGATCATTTCGCTGCGTTCTTTGTGCAATTCGAAGATAATATCTTGTGGATATTGTTCTTCTGTAGTTATAACGAACTCACGCTTAAAAAATCCGCTATCGAATTTTTGTTCATCCATCACTACTTTGATTACACCAGTCAAATCCATAATACTAAGGTTTATTGTTATCTACTTCATCCATTGTTGAAGGTGAGCAAGGTGAGCCAAGCTTCTTCAACTTTATTGTTCTCCAAAAGGTCTTTTGCACGCATGTGCAGTAATTCTTCTAATTTACTGGCATCATCCTGGTGATCCACGAAGAGGTCTGCTACTTCTATGAGTTTGTACTCATTCACCATTGTCTCATCGGGCAACTCTTCAATATTACCAAGTTGACCCAAGTTATTGCCAGTAAGAATCTTCGAATTTCGGATTTCTTTGGGAATTCTATCTACACCAATACCCAAACGTTTTACCGGTTTTTCAACTTCGAAGAGAGCTTCTCCATTTGCACGAACGTACCAATTTCCACCGCATCGTCCGACGAGGTCAATTTTCTTGGTATCGATTTTCCCATTGTCATCAAGGATGCTTTCATCGATGTGAATTTTGACAACTTCACAAACAACCAAATTGCCCGCTCCGCCTTCGTTTCCGAGCTCTATCACTTCTTTTACGCGACATTCAAATTGGACTGGAGACTCCTTCACACGAGCCGGACGAATGAGGTCTGAAGCTATGGGAGTGAGTCCTGTTTTCTCAAATTCGCTTGTTCCAGCGGGGTAATCTGTACTCGCCAAAGAGCACTGTTGCACGATCGCATGGTTCACAACGTTGATAACTACTTCAGGAATGCGCTTCACATTTTCGAAAGTATGCTTCGTTGTGTTGTTCAATCCGCGACGAGCAGGAGAGAAAATGGCAATCGGGGGATTGGCGCTAAAGACGTTGAAAAAGCTAAATGGAGCTAGGTTTTGGTCGCCATTCTCGTCGATGGTGCTTGCAAAAGCAATGGGACGAGGTGCAATGGCCCCCAAGAGGTAACCGTGAAGCTCGGGAACACTTACTTCTGATGGATCAATAGAAATCATTCGGAAATTTTCCGCAAAGGTAGCAATCAGAGTCGTTCCACCTGCTCAATTGAGGCAAGGACTTTGTCTTTGAGGCCTTCTTTGTAACTGGCCACGCGCTTCAAGACATCTGAATTGCTGGCTCCGATTATTTGCGCAGCTAAAATTCCGGCATTTTTCCCTCCATCAAGTGCGACGGTGGCAACAGGAACGCCTCCTGGCATTTGGAGAATAGAGAGCACGCTATCCCAACCATCGATTGAGTTTGATGATTTGATAGGAACTCCGATGACAGGCAAAGGCGTGAGTGAAGCCGTCATACCCGGCAAGTGAGCTGCACCTCCGGCTCCGGCGATGATCACTTTTATTCCGCGATCGACAGCACTTTTGGCATAGTCCACCATTCTTTCAGGCGTGCGATGTGCTGACACGACGGTCATCTCGTAAGCTACGTCAAGTTCTTTCAAAATTTCGGCAGCTTGCTTCATGATTGGTAGATCAGAAGCGCTTCCCATAATGATTCCTACTTCAGCCATTTGTGATTTGATTTTATGCGAGACAAAGTTACCATTGATAAATCATTCCTACTATCACTGCGGTGAATAAACAAGCCAATGTTCCACCAAGCAGTGCTCTCATGCCGAGCTTTGAAAGAAGTCCTTTTCGCGTAGGCGCCAATGAGCCTATACCTCCGATTTGAATTCCGATGGAAGCGAAATTGGCAAAACCGCACAGAATATAGGTAGCCATGACGATCGATTTATCTTCTGTAAACGACCCCGCATTTTTCATGTCACCCAAAGAAATATAGGCCAAGAACTCGTTGAGAACAGTTTTTTCGCCTAGCAATTGGCCAACCAAGATCATGTCACTTGAACTAACTCCTAGCATCCAAGCAATAGGTGCGCAGAGGTAGCCCATGAGGAATTGAAAGGACAGTCCGTCAAAATTGGTACTCGCAGCAATCGATTCATTGAGACCGGTAATATCACCTATCCAACCCAGGCAACTGTTGACGCCGAAAATGAGGGCTGTAAAAACGAGTAACATTCCAGCCACGTTCACGGCGAGTTTTATTCCATCGGTAGTACCGTTGGCGATTGCCTCGAGTGAATTGGCTCCCATCTTATCTTTGGCAAGTTCAAGTTTGTCGTCAAACTTTTCTCGCTCCGGAACGATCATTTTAGCGGCAAGGATGGCAGCTGGAGCAGATAGGATCGAGGCGGAAAGCAAGTGCGTAGCAAATTTAACCCGTTCGGCTTCGGAATCACCACCAAGGAAAGCGATGTACGAAACAAGTACAGAACCGGCAATAGTTGCCATACCGCCCGTCATGAGCGACATCATCTCGGAGCGCGTCATTTTATCCAAATAAGGCTTCACGAGCAGAGGAGATTCGGTTTGCCCAAGGAAAATATTTCCTGCTGCTGCCAAACTCTCGGCACCTGAAATCCGAAGCATTCGCTTCATAACCCAGGCGAAGGCATAGACTATTTTTTGTAGTACGCCCCAGTAATAGAGCAGACTAGTAACTGCCGAAAAGAAGATGATCGTAGGTAGTACACGGGCGGCGAAAACGAATCCACTTGAACCTCCGGGCGCAGTTAATTCGGATCCAAAAATCATTTTGGCTCCTTCAACAGAAATTTCGGAAATGGTGCTAAACAGGCCGGCGACCCATTGAAAAACATCTTTTACGCCAGGTACTTTAAGAATCAGTACGGCGAGAATGAGTTGGCTTAGAAGCGCCATCCAGACAAGCCTCCAAGGAATTGCTTTTCGGTTTTCTGAAAACAACCATGCTATTCCAATGAGGAATCCTAAACCCAATAATCCGCGTAAAATATCCATATGGCCGAAAGATAGGAAACTGAAATGGTTCCTTCCTAAGATTGGCCTTTTCGGCGATTGATTTCGTCTCGAATATTGGAGGCGCGCTCGTAATCCTCTTTTTCGATGGCCATGGCCAATTGTTTTTCCAGGTCATCAATGGACAACTCGGTATCATTGGCAGGGGCTGTTAATTCTTCGATATCAATTTCTTGATCCTCGTCTTCAATTCCAGCTTCATCGGCGTCGACACCAGCTGTATCTAGAATAAAATCATAACAGTAAATAGGACAATGAAATCTGACCGCTAGAGCAACAGCATCTGAAGTTCGCGCATCAATTTCGGCACTTCTACCATCCTGGATCGCGATCACCTTGGCGAAGAAGATTCCTTCTATCAAGTTATAGATGATGACTTCCTCTACGTCGATTGTGAACGCATTGGAAAAGCTCTTAAACAAATCATGTGTAAGAGGTCGGCTTGGAGTCATTTTTTCCAATTCGATAGCAATCGCCTGAGCTTCATGCCCTCCAATCACAATAGGAAGCTTGCGATTCCCATTGGATTCACTCAAAACAAGGGCGTATGCACCACTTGTAGATCCGCTTGGAGCGATGTCACTAATTTCTAACTCGATTTTATTCATAGTATAAACGAAGAGATCCCTTTGCCGCGAAGATAAAAATTTCTCCGCTGGTCACGTGTAGGATTATTCTGCACCTAAGTAAATATAGGTCAAAGCAATGTTAATGCGCTGCTTGGAAAGCTTTGAATGCTTCAGTCAGCTTTGGAACAACCTCGAATGCATCACCAACGATACCATAATCGGCCGCTTTGAAAAACGGTGCTTCTGGATCGGTGTTGATCACAACGATCACCTTACTTCCATTTACTCCTGCCAAATGCTGAATTGCACCTGAAATACCAATAGCGATGTATAGGTTTGGTCGAATCGCAACGCCTGTCTGCCCAACATGCTCGTGATGCGGTCTCCAGCCAATATCGGCTACTGGACGCGAACAGGCAGTTGTAGCACCCAGCACATTCGCAAGGTCTTCAACAATACCCCAATTCTCAGGACCTTTCATTCCTCGTCCAGCTGAAACCACCAACTCAGCTTCTGGCAATGGAATTGCTCCATCCGCTGAAGTAGGTTTAAACTCAATCACTTTAACCCCTGCATTTCCTAGATCACCAGAAAAAGACTCTACTTCGGCCGAGCCACCAGTGGCTTTTAGGCCTACTGAATTTGGCAATACTGAAATAACTTTTTTATCGGTATTGACCTTGACATAGGCCATGGCTTTACCGGAGAATACATTCTTTTTAATTTCATCTCCAGCGGGTAAGGCCGTAGCACCAGCAACTAAACCTGCATCCAAGCGAGCAGCCACTCGAGGAGCTATTGATTTTCCAGTGTTGTCATGTGAAAAGACAATTGTATTGGCACCTACCGAAGTGCTCGCTTGTACGACCAACTTGGTCAACTGCTGCGAATCTTGCGTAGTTACACCTGAAGCTACGATTACCTTCTTAGCACCGTAGTTTCCTAGTCCGCCATCCCCGTCAATATTTCCGTAGGTCACGGCAACAACTTCGTCGCCCATGGATGCGGCGTAACTTACTGCTTCTAGAGAGCTTTTGGTGATCTTACCACCTATATTATCTGCAAAAACTAATGTTGGCATTTTCTGAATGTTTTGATGGATTTATATCACTTTGGCTTCTTTGTGAAGCAATTCAACCAGCTCGGCAACATTATCGGCCGAAACTAGTTTCACTGCAGCCTTCGCTGGAGGAAGTTCGTAGCGAACGATGGTTGTCGAGGTAGAAACGTCTTGCGCTTCAACGATTTGAAGCGGCTTCGTTCTGGCTGCCATGATACCGCGCATATTTGGAATACGTTGTTCGGCCATACCTTTGGCTGCAGAAACAACCAATGGGAAATTGGCTTCAACGACTTCCACTCCACCCTGCACTTCGCGTTCAAGTGTAGCTGTCGAACCATTCACTTCCATTTTAATCGCAAATGAAACAAAGGGAACGTCAAGCAATTCTGCTACCATACCACCTACGACAGCACCATTGTAATCAATTGTCTCTTTTCCCAAAAGAACTAGATCGAAAGCATTGTCCTTGGCATAAGCTGCAATTTGCTTCGCGACAAACAATGAATCTTTAGGATCTGTATTTATTCGAACGGCATCATCTGAACCGATGGCCAGCGCTTTTCTAATAATCGGATCGCAATCAACACCACCAACAGTGACTGTTGTAACTGATCCACCTTGAGTTTCTTTGAGCTCTAAAGCACGCACCAAAGCGTACCATTCATCATAAGGATTCACGATGAATTGGACACCATTTTCGTCGAATGCAGTGCCGTTATCAGTAAAAGCAATGCGAGATGTAGTATCCGGAGCCTTACTTATACAAACAAGAATTTTCATAAAATGCAGGTTTTTATTGTGGTTTCAAGCGGCGCAAATTTATACAATTTTACCCCCCCGAGAAACATATATGGGCCACGAATTTACAACATTACTGTTATGCGCGCATACCTTTTCCGATTGATTGTTGTCAATTCTGCTTGCTATGCCCTTGAATTCATGCGCTACACAAAGAATTTCCACAAGTTTCCTTCAATTGGGTGAACCTATGAAATGCTTTACTAATTTTGCGCCCTGTAATAATTAGACCATGCGGGAAATACAATTCAGACAAGCTGTCGCTGAGGCGATGAGCGAAGAGATGAGAAGAGATGAGCGAGTTTTCTTACTCGGCGAAGAGGTAGCAGAATACAATGGCGCCTATAAAGCAAGTAAAGGAATGCTCGATGAATTTGGCGCCAGACGTATTATAGATACGCCTATTGCCGAATTGGGATTCTCAGGTATTGCAGTTGGAGCTGCGATGAACGGTTTACGACCAATCGTCGAATTCATGACGTGGAACTTCGCCATCTTGGCGGCCGATCAGATTATCAATTCTGCGGCGAAGATGTTACAAATGTCAGGCGGACAATTCAACGTACCTATTGTATTTAGAGGTCCGAACGGAACTGCTGGTCAGCTAGCGGCAACTCACTCTCAAAGTTTCGAATCGATGTATGCTCATGTCCCAGGACTCAAGGTAATTACTCCGTCGAATCCTTACGATATGAAAGGTCTGCTCAAATCAGCCATTCGCGACGACGATCCGGTATTGATTATGGAGTCGGAGCAAATGTATGGCGACAAAGGCATGATCCCAGAAGGCGAGTATATCATTCCAATCGGCGTAGCAGATGTTACACGCAAAGGAGATGCTTGTACGATCGTATCATTTGGTAAAATCATGAAAACAGTGAACGCTGCGGCCGATGAATTGGCGGCACAGGGCATCCATGTTGAAGTGATCGACTTGCGTACTATCCGCCCATTGGACATCGCCACTATTATTGAGTCTGTTAAAAAGACCAATCGATTGGTGATCGTCGAAGAGTCTTGGCCGGTTGCTTCTATTTCGTCTGAGATAGGCTACCGCGTTCAGCGCAATGCTTTCGACTATTTGGATGCACCAATTCAGCGTATTTGTCAAACCGACACACCGTTTGCTTTTGCACAGCCCCTGATCGATGCCGCTCTTCCGCAAGTGCGAGATATTGTTGAAGCTGTTAAGTCAACTATGTACGTATTATAGGGTTTTCTTAACTAGCCATTCGGCAAATGTTGAGCAATTCCGTCCACTAAAATCAAGATTTCGAAGCGCATAACTACCGTATTCGTTGAGAAGGAGCGAAATGAAGTAAGCTTAATCGCCTGCCTCTTGCGTCGCTGCTTTTAAACCCATATTTTTGCGCCCGCTTTAATCAAGACGTATTATTATAAATGTATTGAACATGGGAGAAAAACTTATATACATGGTCCCACTACTAGCCATTATTGGACTTGTAGTGATGGTTTTCAAATCTAGGTGGGTAAAAGCCCAAGATGCTGGAAACGAGCGCATGCAAAAGCTTGCTGGTTATATTCAAGCGGGCGCTATGGCCTTCCTCAAAGCTGAGTATCGTCTGTTGGCAATTTTTGTTGTCATTGCAGGTGCTGCCTTGGCCATCTTATCAGGAATGGGATTGATCCCAGCAAGTATGTTTATCGTAGTTGCATTTGTTCTCGGAGCTTTGTTTTCTGCTTTCGCCGGAAACATCGGTATGAAAATAGCAACGCAGGCCAACGTAAGAACTACTCAAGCCGCTCGTACTAGTCTGTCACAAGCGTTAAAAGTTGCTTTTGGTGGTGGTATGGTAATGGGACTTGGAGTTGCAGGTTTGGCCGTATTCGGACTTTCCTTCATTTTCATTTTGTTGATGATGATGGGAACAGGGACTGGCGCTTCTGCCGACTTCCATTCAATGAATATCATACTTGAGACCTTGGCTGGTTTCTCGCTTGGAGCTGAGAGTATCGCTCTTTTCGCCCGAGTTGGTGGAGGAATTTACACGAAGGCTGCCGACGTAGGTGCCGACCTTGTAGGAAAGGTTGAGGCTGGTATTCCAGAGGATGATCCTCGTAACCCAGCAACAATTGCCGACAACGTTGGTGACAACGTAGGTGATGTTGCCGGTATGGGTGCCGACCTTTTCGGTTCGTATGTAGCAACAATGCTTGCGGCCATGGTTCTTGGTAACTATGTGATCCGTGATATGATCGAAGTGAACGGACCGTTCACGGATGGTTTCAACAACATCGGACCTATCTTACTTCCTATTGTGATTGCCGGACTGGGAATCATTTTCTCTATCGTCGGTTCGTGGTTCATTAAAGTGAAGAACGACGATGCTAAAGAGCCTGAAGTTCAGATGGCACTTAACATCGGAAACTGGGGATCTATTATTCTCACAGCTATCGCTTCATACTTTGTCATTAACTGGATCCTTCCTTCTACCCTTTGGATGAAGTTCTTTGGAGAAAACGATGGCGCCGCGATGCCAATCAGCTCAATGAACGTGTTCTATGCAGTTCTTGTTGGACTTGCCGTCGGTGGTTTGATCTCTGTATTTACTGAATACTACACTGGTCTCGGAAAGAAACCAGTTATGGATATCGTTCAGAAATCATCTACCGGAGCTGCAACCAACATTATTGCCGGTTTGGCAGTAGGTATGATTTCTACATTCCTACCTGTTCTTTTGTTTGCCGGAGCAATCTGGGGAGCATATGAACTAGCAGGTTTTTACGGTGTGTCTATTGCTGCTTCAGCGATGATGGCTACCACGGCTATGCAACTTGCTATTGACGCATTTGGACCAATAGCCGATAACGCTGGTGGTATTGCCGAGATGAGTGACCTTCCTGATGAAGTTCGTGGCCGTACAGACATTCTTGACTCTGTAGGTAACACGACTGCTGCTGTTGGTAAAGGATTTGCCATTGCGTCAGCTGCTTTGACGGCTCTAGCTCTTTTCGCTGCCTACGTTACATTCACTGGGATTGATGGTATCAACATCTTCAAAGCGAAGGTCCTTGCTGCTTTGTTTATCGGTGGAATGATTCCCGTAGTTTTCTCTGCCTTGGCAATGAACTCTGTTGGAAAAGCTGCCATGGCCATGGTAAAAGAAGTACGTCGCCAATTCAAGGAGATTCCTGGAATCATGGAAGGAACTGCTGAGCCTGAGTACGATAAGTGTGTTGAGATTTCTACGCAAGCGGCTCTTAAAGAGATGATGCTTCCTGGAGTACTTACCATTGTTACTCCTATCCTTGTTGGATTCATTATGGGTGCAGAGGCTCTTGGTTCGTACATGGCCGGTGTTACAGTTTCAGGTGTTCTTTGGGCCATCTTCCAAAACAACGCAGGTGGAGCTTGGGACAACGCTAAAAAATCTTTCGAGGCAGGTGTTGAGATCGATGGTAAAATGACATACAAAGGATCAGACGCACACAAGGCTGCCGTTACCGGTGACACTGTAGGTGATCCATTCAAAGATACTTCAGGTCCTTCGATGAACATTTTGATCAAACTTACTTGCTTGGTCGGACTAGTGATCGCTCCAATTTTGGGTGGACACATGAAAGAAATGAGCGAGAAGGAGACAAACAACGTTATTGAAACTGGTCAAGCAGTCATTGACGAATCTGCTGATAGCGATACGTTTATCGTAGAATAAAAGACAAAATTCACATATTGAGAGGCCTATCAGACAATTTCGTTGGATAGGCCTCTTTTTATTTGGGAAACCTTCCTATTTTTACTCCAAAATAAAGACACTTCATGAAAAACCTCATATTCCTTTCAACAGCCTTTTTGTTCCTGGCTACTTCGTGTACAGACACACCTGAAATTCCGACTGACCCTACAGGTTGTGAATGCTACGCAGAATTAAAGAGCGGAAAAACAACTTCTCCAATTTTCGATGTATGTATGACCAAAATAAAAGCTGATCCAGCGTTTAAAATGGAATACGACAAGTGTCACTATTCGGAACTTACCGGAAAGCCAGTGAGCGAGATTGTTATGCCTGAGAAGCAAGAGAAACTTGAACTTAAAATTCCTTCTGACGCCAACTATGTTGTTGATGTCGATCGAAGTGAGCTTCGCTGGACGGGGAAAAAAATTACTGGAGATAGCCATTCAGGATCGATTAAAATCAAATCTGGCAATCTAAACATAGCCGATGGAAAGTTCTCAGAAGTAAACTTCACCATCGATATGGCAAGCATCAAAGATCGATCTGTTAAAGACGAAGCTGACCGCGCCAAACTAGAAGGCCACCTGAAGTCGGCCGATTTCTTCGACGTTCAGAAATTCCCCGAGGCTACCTTTAAAATGACGCGCTGTGAAATGGAAACTTTCAAAGGAGAAATTTATGGCGACCTGACTATCAAAGGAAAAACCAACGAGGTAAAAGTTGATGTTGTGATTTCACAATCTGGAGGAAAAGGGTTGGTTGCTTCTGGCACCATGTTTTTCGATCGAACTCAATTCGATGTGAAATATGGCTCTGGAACAATTTTCACAGACATTGGCGACAAAGCCATCAGAGACAATGTTCCACTGTCCTTTTCTATAGTAGCGAGCGAAGTCAAATAAGTCGCTCCTAATCAAACTGACTATCCTACTCGACTCATGGACTTTTCCTTGACCGAGTTATGAACGGTTGGCTGTAATGTGATGTGAAACTTTTATATTCGCGTCACCTATAATAAATTTCTAATTTTTACTTGCAAAAGCCTCAGCACATGCATGTTGCGATAGCTGGAAATATCGGATCAGGAAAGACTACTCTTACTGGTTTGATTGCCAAACATTACCGATGGACCGCTCACTACGAAAACGTAGATGACAACCCATACCTGTACGACTTCTATAAAGACATGCACCGCTGGTCTTTCAATCTTCAGATTTACTTTTTGAAGAGCCGATTTAATCAATTGGTTGATTTGAAAAAATCGAACAAGAAGATCATCCAAGACCGGACCATATTCGAAGACGCGCACATCTTCGCACCTAACCTCCATGCAATGGGGCTTATGACTACACGTGATTTTGAGAACTACTTCTCGCTCTTCACGATTATGGAGGAATTTGTTAAGCCGCCAGACTTGCTTATTTATTTGCGCGCTAGCGTACCAACCCTTGTGAATCAAATTCAGAAGCGTGGTCGTGAATACGAAGAGGCGATTCGGTTGGATTACTTGACTAGGCTTAATGAAAGATATGAAGCTTGGATTTCGACTTATGATCGAGGTAAAATCCTAATCGTTGACGTCGACAACAACAACTTCCATGAAGATGCTGAAGATCTAGGTAAGATTCTAAACAACATCGACGCTGAGCTTCACGGCCTGTTCTAATCCTTTTTTGCCATTTTTATTTGAAGGAGTTCGCCTTTCCGGAGAACGAGAAAAGAACTCCCAACGATTCGGACATCTAAGACGTTTTCGTAGGGCAGCTTAATACTGGTCTGCGCTTTTGTAAGCTTGTTGTACGACACCACTTGCTCGCTTGAGAACAAATAAATTCGCTGCTCCACTATCTGCAATGAGTCAAAGCCGATAAAATCCAATCTGTGGCTGAAAGTGCCGAATAAATCAAAAACATATAGGCCAAGCTTCTTGTCAAGGACATATAAGTAATCCTCTTCCTCGACCATATAGACCGGATCCAAGGAAACGCCAAGAAGCAAAGATAAATCTGCCGAGCGTTGAACTTCTTGCAGACTGTAATCGGCGCGGATTAATTGCATCGCGGCCACGTCAAATATCCAATAGTGATTGCCTATTGAATGGCACAAAGCGCTCACTTGTCCGAATCGATTCCAATCAAAGATCAACTCACTTGATTGCTGACTAAGTGTATTGTCCAATAATACGCCTAAATTGAATTCCTCGAAATAAACCAAGGGCTTCAGCGACTTGGTGACGTCCAGAGCTGTGTTGGCCGATATTCGTCGTTCACTAAATGAGTACTTCACAGCCCAATTCTGGTCTAATAATTCAATACGCTGCGGGAACTGTAAATATACTTGTCCCAACTCACTCACCTCAATCCCTATTGCCTTGGTTGGAATGGATCGCTCCGTAACAAATTGCGCTCCTCCATAAAATGAAGCAGTAGTTAGCAAGAAGACAATCAGGGTGCGGATCAATATCATAATCTGTTTGATACAATTACCGTGCTCAATATATCTTCGATAAAGTCACGGTCATTGGATAGTCGAGGCACCTTGTGTTGCCCCCCGATTTTTCCCTTTGACTTAAGCCATTCGTAAAATGTCCCTTCTCCCAACACACGCATTTTGGGTCGGCGAATGGTCAGGTTATTCACCCTCTTGGCTGCATAATCACTATTGAGCTCGCAAATCTTTTGGTCCACCAAATCAATGAACTTTTCCATATCATCAGGCGTCTGGGCAAATTCAATAAGCCACTCATGACCGCCTGTTTGTTTGTCCGACATATAAATGGGCGCGACAGTATAATCGGTTACCTGCGCATTGGTTAGATGGCTAGCATACGCGACCGCTGTATCGGTATTTTCAATTATTACTTCTTCACCAAACGCATTGATAAAATGCTTGGTCCGCCCAGTGACTTGAATACGATAGGGCCTTACAGAAGTGAATCGAATGGTATCACCAATGAGATATCGCCACAGCCCCGCGTTTGTTGATATAATGAGCGCATATATTTGTCCGACTTCAACCTCCTCCAGTCCTATTGTTTCTGGTGCCTCCTTGCCGTACTCACTCATCGGCATGAATTCGTAGAAAATGCCATAATCTAACATGAGTAACAGATCTTCAGAATCCAATCGATCCTGAATACCAAAAAATCCCTCTGACGCATTGTATGTTTCGCAATAATGCATATCTGCTTTCGGAATGAGCTGATTAAACTGGTCGCGATAGGGCTTAAAGCTCACTCCGCCATGCATGAACATCTGAAGATTGGGCCAAACGTCTAGGATTGAATCTGTTCCAGCCAATTCCATGATCCTCTTAATCAGTACTAAGGTCCATGAAGGAACACCTGTGAGCATGTAGACGTCATCATGGATAGTTGACTTGGCCATCCGCTCGATCTTTTCTTCCCAGTTGTCCATCAAGGCGATTTCACGGCTTGGCGTGCGTTTTAACTCGACCCAGATAGGTAGATTCTGGATAATTATTGCCGAGAGATCGCCACTATATGAATCATGCTGAGAGCTTGTGATTTTGGAGCTTCCTCCCATCACCAGATGCTTGCCCCCATATAGGTTGGCATTTGGATTGTTTCCATAGTAAAGGGCAATCAAATCTTTCCCTCCTTTGTAATGGCAATCCTCAAGTGCTTCTTTGGTAACCGGAATAAATTTACTGCGTGCGGACGTCGTTCCTGATGACTTGGCAAACCATTTCACTTTCGACGGCCACAACACACTTTGCTCGCCATCACGAAGCCGGTCAATGTAGGGCTTCAATTCTTCGTACCCACGAATGGGCACCGCTTTCTTGAAATCATCGATGGTAGTTATTTCCAAGAACTTGTGTTCCAGACCAAATGAAGTCAGGGCAGCCGTGCTTATTAGCCGCTGAAATAACTCCGCCTGAACTTCCGATGGATATTTTCTGAACAGGTCAATTTGATGACCTCTCTTTTTAATAAACCATGAAAAAACAGAATTTAGGGGCATAAGCGGTTTGCACGTAAGCCCCTAAAATACAAAATCAATCTTTGAATAAACTAGTATTTTATCAATCAAAAATCACCTTCATTTCTACTCTTCGATTGCGCTGGCGTCCTTCGTTCGTATCGTTGTCGGCAATAGGCTGATCCTCACCAAACCATTTTACCACTAACCTACTGACGTCCACTCCCTGCGATTCTATGAATGCACCAACTGCTTGAGCACGCTTTTTCGATAGGATCATGTTTTTTCCTGCATCGCCCACAGCATCTGTATGACCCGCAATCTCTAACTTCCATTCAGGCTTTTTCACGAGTAATTCACTTAATTCCTTCAATGAAGCAAATGAATCATCCTTAATCACATCCTTCCCAGAAAGAAACTCAAGGTTCTCAAACGCGGTGTTCAGTACTTCTTGCTCTTCTTCTTCGATAATAGGACAACCTCTGTTTTCAATTGGGCCTGGGGTCATGGGGCAGTCATCCTCCAAATCTACCAATCCGTCACCATCGCTATCGCTGTAAGGACAACCGTTGTTTTCTGGTGGACCGGCTGCTTGCGGACAAGCATCCAAATTATCGGTCAGACCATCGCCATCGGCATCCCCCCAAGGGCAACCCGCATTTTCTCGCGGTCCGGCTTCAAGCGGACAGCCGTCATCTGGATCGGCAATACCATCTTTGTCTGAGTCAGGACAGCCCGCAAACTCAGGAATTCCGGGTTCATCAATACAACGGTCCTCGCTATCCTGAATCCCATCGCCATCTTTGTCTGGACAGCCTTGGAATTGTTCGAGCCCAGCAACTTCAGGACAGGCATCTTCCCCATCCTTAATTCCGTCTGAATCTGTATCTGGGCATCCGGCAAATTCGGGTAAACCAGCGGTTTCGGGACAATCATCCGACGGATCTGGAATGCCATCTCCATCTGTATCAGGGCAACCCGCAAACTCAACTAAACCCGGAGTATATGGGCACTGATCTTGCGCATCGGCAATACCATCCAAATCTGTGTCCGGACATCCATTGAGAGCTGCCAACCCTGGTACATCAGGGCAATCATCTTTCTTGTCAACTATACCGTCACCATCTCGATCTTTTTTCTTTCTGCCAAAAGTCAAGTTTATACCTGCGTGCACCATGGCGTTTCTGGCATAACTTGGATACAAAATCGTCTCGTCACTACTGCTGTCAAACTTCATCTCAGTCATCCGTATAGCCAATAGATTATCGGCCATCACATATAACTGAATAGGTCCGCCATTCAATCGCAAACCAACCCCCAGATTCCTGAAATCCCGATCCATTAGGGAGTAAGCGACGCTTGCAGATAACCACCTACCTAACCTTTCGGTGTACGAAAGTGTGAAGGTCGGCCTTAGATGCCCTTTGTAGATTTCGCTCTGAAACAGAAACCCCGCTTTTCCGCTGTGCTTTTCTCGGTCGTAAACACTGTACTCAGCCCCAATATAAAATCGCGTATTCAAAGACGATTTATATGAATTCCGATCTTGAGATCCCACGAAGGTATTTTGAAAATCATCAAGCAGCGCATCAACCACGACCTCAACAGAGTCGGCACCATTATCATCCAAGCCCACAAACTCCGCTGAATACGGAATGCCTGTGTAGACAAACTCTCCCTCTTCGGCAACATAATTGCTAATATCGTGCTTCCAAGAGATAAACCCGAGATCGATCAAATTGAAAGAAATCACCAGCTTTTCGGCCAAGGTATAAGACACACCTAAATCGATGCCTACACCATGATTTTTCCGACCGAAAAGATAGCCTTGCATGTCACCTTGTTCTATATCAGAATTATCGTCAATGGTATCCAACAGACTGTTCAATCCAGAAGTATGGATGGCTACATCGCCATTGATCGTCCAGTCCCATGTGTCGGGATCGGTTCGCCAAGAGTATGAACTTCGTTTGGTGTCTACATTCTCCATTCCATAGAGGTACTTAATTCTACCTCCTATTTGCCATGAATCATTTAGCGTATGGTGCCAGCTTAGTCCGTATTCTCTATAATGGTTCAGCGCTACGCGCAAATCTGAAAAGTCCAATGTTCCATCATCCAACTCATCAAAACTTGCATTTCCGGTGAAAGGAAACCGAAGGAGGTCGCCAGGCAAAACGATTTTAGTATAGATTTTTTCCCGAACACTCAAACTGAAATAGTTCTTCTCCCCGACCGCAAAGCCAATCGACAATAAGTCTATCGCTATGTCATTGGCCAGGTAGTTTCTTTTACGAATTTTATCTTGCCAATTCTCAGTTCGAAATCTCACATTGTTCCCGCTACCCTCAAACATTTGACCCGGGTTGAAGATGGTGTTGTTGTGCCTGATGTATACCGAAGACAAAACTGGCAGACCAATATTGGCTCGAGACATAGGGCGCCGCGAAACGTTCACGTATTCGCTTTGTGGCACGTCGGTCATATGGTATATCAGTAAATCTTGTTGGGCAGTCATTCCCTGAACAAAAGCAAGGAAGAAAGTATATATTATGAGCTTCTTCATAGCTATTCAGTTGTATCGATTTGCGTGTCCACTTTGGCTGAGACTTTGACATCCAGATCGTATTCCGGAAATATCTTGACGAGTTGTTGTGAACTTGACATTTCAGTATTTCCATTCGCCCGTACAATAATCTTTTTCACCTCATGGTCCAGCCAATACTGAATATCCTGTTGGGTGATGACAATGTTGGTTGTCCTCTTCGTATTTTGAATGACTTTGCCATAATTCGGGTCTGAAGGAGGCAAGGAGAAATCAATCACGCCCGATTCGAAAATATTCTCATAATCTAGATTGGTGAAAACGGAGTCGACGGTATTGTTTAGGGAGTCTAAGAGAAGCAATTGCAGACCTATTTCAACCGGCAGACCATTATCGACTGCGATCCTCAGGGTTACCCGCTCAATATCCTCGTAGCTCAACACCTCGTCGGGGTTCGGATCGACCAGGCCAAGTTCTTCTTCAAGATCAAGGTCCAGCGTGTCGGCAATCGTAAAATTATCGGCATATCCATAAAATGGCAAAATGATATCGGCTCTTAAAGCCAATCGACTTGTGTCCATCACAAAGTTCTCGGTCTCTCCTCCAGGATTTTTTGTAATCTCCGAATTGTAAATAATCTTGAACGGACCCTCATCTAGCATTTCACTCAAACTAGGAGAAGTTCCTTGGTTGGTGATGGTATGTGTAGTCAACATGTCTTCACCCAAAAATGTGGCCCCACCAATAACAGGCAGATTAGTCAGGTCTGGCCCAGTCAATGCCACAGCCACCTGATTTTCAGGCGCCACTAGACTCGAAAACTCAAGAAAAAAGGGAATACCAGCAGAGTTGAAAAAGTAGAGTGCAATAGAAGGCTCTTCAAAATGCAGGACACCACCGTTTGGATCTTCGAACAAATTAATCTCCTGCGTGTCGACAGCTAATACCTGTGTATCCTGACCTAGATTTCCATAAACTACGGCATAATCGATTTGTTCAAAGCTATATCCAATACTAATATCAGAACCTACTGAAGTCGTGTTGCCGGTCGATGTAACTGTTAGCTGAGCTTCCACCTCGAGAAAATTCGAAGTATTTCCGCCATCGCTTAAATCCAGTGTATAGCCTGAAATATTGAAGGATTCCGATGCCCCAAATGGGGTGAATCCTGTATGATCCAAAAACACACTTTCACTAAAAACCACTCCACCAATAGTCAAAGCGGGTATTGTGAGTTGCACCTCAATATCATGTGGAACTTCTGATTCTAAATCGATTTCCAAAAAACCTGTTTTAATCACTACAGACTCAAGTTCATCGTTGTCGTTGGCTATGACAACTAGGTCGTCTTGAATGGTAAAAGTCGCCGACGAACCAGTTGCTAATGCATTCAGAGTGAGCGTTTCAGTTGCCCCTGCTGTAAACTCAAAATCGTCGGAAATTGTGGGGAAATCTAAAAAGTCATTTGCGCGTAGCGAGAATAATTCCTTAGGATAAATCAAGGCAAAATACTCGTTCTCTTCGTTGTAAATAAAATCTTCGTCGTCAATGTTCTGTTCCAAATCACCCATGTTCAAAGTGACATTAAGCAAAGGTGCGGCAAAGCTCGGGTCAAGGCCTTCAATGGATACGTTTTCATCCAACGTTATTCGATCTTTTACGCAGCCTGTCATACCAAAAACAAGAACCACCAAAAGGGTTAAAAGCAAGTTATTCCTCATGATTACATATTTCGAATACAACCTAATAATTTTATATCCTGAGTGAACTAGGGCTGTCTGAAGATATAAACACTTGGTCTGGAATTGATAGACGTCATTCCAACGTGTATCCGAAAAGGGTATATGTCCCCGGCAAAAAGCTTGTTACATTTGCAGCATGCGTCAGGTACTTTTTATGTTTCTGGGAATCATTTTATTGGCTTCGTCATGTACATCGGACAAAGTGATGACTTCGCATGCGATTCAGAAAAGAAAATATCGATCGGGCTTATATTTTTCAGGACGTGTTAAAGCCGACCAACAATCAGGCGCCTTCCAACCTAAATCACAAGCTCTCGACAAGAAGACCAAGCATTCTATTGAGATCGAGCGTGACGCCATTTCAAGAAGCCAGCTACAGAAAATAGAAGCTTACCCCAATGCTCGACCTAGCCCAGATAAAGGCAAGAAAGAAAAAAATGGAATAGTGCGCCAAGTAAGCACTACGCTGAAGTCGGCTAAAGGCCTGGTGAACTCTTCTTTTCGCAAGAGATTTCGTCCAAGCCAAGATTATTATGAGGAGCAATCACAACCCACCAGCCAATTTGGAATTTCAGGCTTTACCTTCGGCTTAAGCTCCTTAGCATTGCTGATTGGCGCGTTTCTAATTCAATCCTTTTGGGCGCTTTTGCTGTTGCTATTTGCCTTAATCTTCTCTCTATTCGGATTAATAAATAGCATCAAGGGCCTTAAAGACAGTTATGAATTCGACCGAAAAGGAAAGGTTTACAGCTATATTGGTCTATTCGCAAGTGCCACCGTCCTTGGGATTTCAGCCTTGTTCCTATTCATTGTCATTCTCACATTGATCGCCTTTATAGCCTGATTAAGAATTAATTCCTGAACAACCTTTGAACGGTTTTCTGACTACCTGAGTTTATCTCGACCAAATATACCCCATCAGGTAATTCCGATAGATCAACTTTTTCTTGTTGTCCGCCCACAGAAATCAACTCCTCTCCCAAAACAGATAAGATTCGAACACCGGTCACTTCTTGTGTAGTTTCCAAATAGATCATACCAGAAGTAGGATTCGGATAAATATCAACAGATAAAGCCTCTGCCTCTTCGATGCCCGTTGCCTCTGGAACCGTTGCACATTGAATCAACATTTGCCCTTCGGAATTCAGTGTTCCAGGGTAAAATTGATAGGGTTCATCCGGACAATTGGCATTCATTCCATTCAAATTCGCCGCATAGGCCACAGCCACATAGCAATAGAATTCACCAGGAACAAACTCACCAGTCCACATTTCAGACGAAATATTAAATTCACTCGCCAAGCCTCCATTGAACCCTTGAACCTCAAGAATAGGAGCACATTCACCTAAAAAAGGATCATATGCCGAATTGAACAAATCATCAATATTATCGTCAATGTCCGTCTGCGCCACCAACCGAGCCATATCCGGGTCATGCGGATCAAAAACATCAAATGGAATTTGAACTTGGTAGATCATATACCCTTGAAACTTCCACAGCGAATCGCCTTCAGTTATGTTTGAATCGACTTCTTCATACAACTCGAGGTAATTGTTAGACATCGGATTCGTGTTGGATACTGTCAGCACCATTCCATTTCCTTGCCATACGACTTCCAAGTCAGGGGCATTGGGAGCTGGGATATTGGGTTGAGCTAGCGCAAATGAAGAAAGGGATAGGAGAAAAAGTAGCGTAAAATTTGTTTTCATAATCGGTGTTTTCATTCAAACTAAGTCGAAATACTTTAAGAATCCAAAAAGCATTGCTGGAAGAACTTCCATTTTATTACATCTCTATTTGCTGTCTGCCAATAGCCAAATTGAAAAAGATGCTCAACTGATTTGCTCAATTACTAGCTGTTTTTGGTTATCAGCATCTATAGAATGACAGGCTGAAAAAACAGATCAAATCATTCCACAACCAATTCAAAAACTTCCTTTCTATTAGCCCTTGGACGGACAGTTCACACTCCCGAAATCTCAGCGATCCAACATTCTCTTTGGGCTCCGCAGGAATCACAGAATGTAGGCCGAAGGATAACCTGACCCTCCAACTTTAGAACCTGTAAGGACGTCTTCATAAGCGTAAACAAAAAACTTTCTACCATGAAAATCAAAAGCTCAATCATGGCGTTAATCGCCCTTGTTACTTTATTTGCCGCCTGCAAAAAAGACGATCCTGCGCCAAATTCACCAAGCACACCAACAACTTCGTCCAATTCCTACTCGTCCATTGATGATTACTTTGCTCAAAACGCCTTATCAGGTCAACTATTCACGTTTAATGCAACAATCGGAGGGACTTTTACCGGTGAAAAAGGATCCGTTTTAACTGTGCCGGCCAACGCTTTTGTACACCCTGATGGCTCTTTGGTAACAGGTTCAGTGACTATCGAATTAAAGGAAGTCTTTTCAAATAAAGATATGATCATGGCTCAAAAATTTCCTGTTTCCTTTTTCGACCCCTTGGATTCCGGTGGTGAATTCTTTGTAGAAGCACGTCAAAACGGACAAGCTCTCGCCGTGGCCGATGAAGTCTTCGTTGGACTCGTCATTCCAGCTCAGCAACCAGAAAATGAAGAAATGCTCCTTTTCTTTGACATGGATGGTGATCTTGCTCAAGACTCGGTCGGAATGGGCTGGGGAGTAGCTGGAGAATTCTGGGAAACAGAATCGTCTTTCTCCTTTAATTCTGCCGATGGCACCTACGAAATTGAACTTGACACCTGCCATTGGGGCAACATCGACGCATTTATGTCTGTCAACTATTTCGACATTGATTTCAATCTAGTGGGCCTAGACGGACTGGACAATTCCAATACGACAGCCTATGCCCTATTCGTGAACGAAAACAGCGTTTGGCCAACTGGAGTGGACTATTGGGGAAATATTACGAACAATGTCATTCACGAAACACACCTGGCCGACGTACCTATGAACCTCGTTATTATTTCTGTTGTTGACGATCAATTGTATTCGGGGCATCTTGAAGTAACACCAGTTCAAGGAACAACCTACGATATAACGATGTCGGCAACGACCGATGAGGCGCTGGATGCTTTACTCACAAGCATGCCGTAGACTTTTTTTTTGGATTCA